>NZ_CP084478.1 GCF_020405225.1 Natrinema sp. DC36 | reverse complement strand
TGTGTTGCTAGTAAACTTTCTGGAGGAGGGTGTCGGACTCTCCTGTCTTCTGCGTCACGACTAGCCCTTTCTCTCAGATCAGCGCGCCCTCCAGACCGAATCCGTCTAAACTGTTGTCGCATGATCTGAGAAACTCGCCATCCATATACGGACATATATGACCGTAACCTATATGGAAACCTACGTATAATAGCCTCCTGTGGAACGGACATATATGACCGTCCGCGATCGGATCTGGGACGCGACGCTTGAGTTGCTCTACCAACGACCGATCCCGTTCCAAGCCTGGCGAGTACGCGATCTCGCTGACCTGGACGAATCGAGCGATCGAACGATCCGACGGACACTCCGCGAGATGGAAGACCTCGGTTGGCTCTCGCGGGAGTCGTCGGAAGCGCACTACTGGAAGCCCGGACCGAAAGCGGAGAAGATGCTTCGGTCCGAGAATATTAGCAAGACAGACCGAGACAACCAATGAGTACGATTCCAGAAGATTACGAACCGCCAGAAGCACAGATTATCGGAGAGACAGAGGTCAACGTCAAGTGTTCCATCTCGGAGATTGACGGCGATATCTGTTCGGGTTGGTCGGAGACGGTCGAACTTGAGGCTCCAGCACACTACGGCGAGAACGGCGAGAAGGTGATCCTTCCCGGATACTGGCCGGAATGCGAAGAATGCGGGAACCCGCACGATTTCGAGATCGACGGCGTTCGCTTAACGTTCGGACTATGAGAACATCAGCAAATAGGAACATGACAAACAGAACTGGAAGATACGGGAAGTACACACCACTGGTACTGATAGGTGCGCTGTTAATCCAAGCGGCTGTCGGATTCGGGACACTTTACTACATCTACAAATATTCAGAACAGATCGAAGCAGCTGTTAGGTCCGTGATCCCAGACGTCTCACCGATTGCTTGGATCGGTTTTTTCACGGTTTTAGGGATCGGTCTGGTCGCCCTTGGAATGGTGCTGCATAAGAGGACCGATACTGGCATGGGCTCGGACGGTGGTCAATGATGGAGCCGGCAGTCAAATTAGGCGTGATGTGGGCGGCCACGATCGCGACGATCGTCATCACCGGATACGGCACCATGTTCGCTCTAGAAAAAATCAACCAGTACCGGACCGATACGGAGGGCAAGTAGGACGATGCCAAGCTACGAATGCAGCAGATGCGAGGAGGAGATCGTCGACGAGGACGTGTTCTACGTCGACGGAAAGACACTCGACAGCGACTGCTGGCTCGAGTACGTTGCCGAGAACGGTGAGACGGACCATGAGCAGTGACCAGCGAGTAGCAGATCGGACGCTCGTTCCGGTAGCGTTCACTATCATGGGGCTCCTATCTCTCGGATACGGAGCACTGATACAGTCTCCCAAAGCAACAAGGATGTGTATTTTACTCGGGACGTGTAGCCTGTTGCTGGCATTACTGACTCGAATGCAGTATCAGGAAACTCGGGAGAAGGCCGGGGGTGAGACGGACCAATGACAGACACATCACACCAAATGTATAGAGACTGTCCCGACTGCGAGATCCGCAAACTTGATCGCGGCGGCGAAGTCGTAACCACCGTCAGCAAGTGCGACGCACACAGCGGGCTCAAGTGGCTGCGTACCGACCGCAGTACTGATCCGAGCCGGATAGATGGGACCGACGTGTCGGCCGGACTCGCGACGGGGATTGTAGCCTATGGACTCCTTCAGATGGGTGGGTATCCGATGTCGGCGACGATCGCATTCTTTGCGTCTCCTTTCGTCGCGACGCTGCTGGTGTTCTACCTCCGCGGCGGACAGTTGAACGGAGGTGAACAGGACCGATGAATAACGAACTGACTCACCCTGCGTGGAAATATGCCCTCAGCACCGTCGTTATAGCTGCCACATCGGTATTCGCGGTTTGGCAAGAGAAGTACATTCTTATGGTGGCGTCGGTCGTCGCGGCGATCGTACTCGTTGTTGACTATGTGGTCGCCCGCACCGAGAACGCCTAACTGTGAGTCTTTTCTATCGTCGACGGAGATGGCCGTAGATCTCGTCGGTCGTTCGTAGGTTCTTGTGACGCAACCGCAGCTGGACGTCCTCCAGGCGCTTCCCTTCGCGACGGATCATCCGGAACGCGATCGAGTGGCGAAACGTATGTGGGGAGACGTCGGATGCGTCGCCGGTTCCACCTTCGATCAGCTGGGGTTCGACGTCGGCGACGTCGGCGATCCGCTTGATCGTGTTCCGAACGGATCGCGTTGTCATCCGGTCGGACTGTCGAGACGGGAAGACGGCCTCAGTTTCCTTCCAGCGCCGGTTCTTGTAGCGACGTAGCTGACGGGACGTCTCGTCATCGAGATCGATGTACGATGCACCTGGGCTCCCCTTCTGGATCTCGTTCGGGAGGAAGATCTCGCCGGGGTCGGCCTCGAGGTCGATCAGGTCCCAGTCGAGCGCGACGAGCTCACCGACGCGGAGGCCGGTGTCGGCGAGGACGACGACGATCGTCTCGTTTCGGTCCTGAAGGTAGGTCGGGAACGACTCTCCGAGGCAGGCGTCACGCATCGTCTCGATCTGTTCGGGGATCAGCCAGGACTTCGCTTGCGTATGAGTTTCCGAATTACTCTGAGGGTCTGTCGACATGGAACTACTATATAAAGGGACACTCGCTGGAGGACTAAGTATCTACGTGAGTTTCCGAATATACACTGAAATCGGCAACCCGACTGAACGACTACCACGATACCGGGACTTAGGCGTTCTCGGTCCACTGGTCAGTATCCATATTCCCACCTGCGCATTCTTGACCCGACGGCCATCGCGGCCATCCAGCCCATCATCAGTGATATGAACGCGACGAACATCGCGGCCTCGATCGATTGTGGCGCTCCGAACTGCCACTCCAAAGCCTGCATCGTTCCGAAGGCTACGGTAGCCCACACGAAGCAGGCTATTATCATCGTGACCATTCGACCGTTTCACCCCCGGTAGCGGTGGTAAACTTCTTGCCCACGTACTCGTACGCATCTATGCACATCACGATCAACGGGAGGAAAGCGAACACGAGAAAGACGACACAGAACACGGTTCCCCGACGGACCCCGTTCTTGAAATGCTGTATTCGGCTCATTGATCCGCTTTGCCCTCCTTCTCTGTGAATCCGATCCCCCTCCACTCCCAGAGAACCTCGTACCGACGATGAGCCTCGTCGTGATCTGTCGTCCCAACGTGCTCCATGATCTTCCCCTCGATGAAGTTCCGCGCTTCCTCGGTGTCTATCCCTTCAGCACCGATTGCTAAACTCTTCTTCGCGTCTTCGAGATGTTGATTTCTATCATTCATTCCGATCATCCACCAAACTCAGACTTGATCGCTCCCCGCCATCGGTCGCGGACGACAGGGTTGTCTATTTTTTCGAGCCCATCGGTGAGCTCGTCGTAGCGTTCAGCACATCCGCCGCAGAACGACACTCCATCAAGCCGAACAATCGCGCGCCTCGAGCACGGATCGGCAGAGCACTTGTTCATCGGTCTGAAACCCCATTTCGATCGGATAGCCAGTTGAGTAGCATCCGTCCAGACTGCTCGATCGCGATCGCGATCGTCAGTATGATCGCAGTCACAACGACTGGGTCGGCGCTGAAGCTCCAGTTCATCCGACTACCCCGCGAACTAAGATCGAGTCACACTCTGGACAGCTGATAACGTCGATCCCCTTGTGCTCATCAGGGACGCCTTTCGACTCGCACTCTTGACAAACCGGGACGACAGTGGCCTGTCCCTGGCCGCCATCGGTTCGAGCGAGCAGCTGATCGAGCTTCTGTTCAACGTTTCCGACTTTGCGTTTCGTCTCCATTGTTTCACGGTAGTTGGGCGACCGGTTCTCGTGGCCGTTCTGGAACTGATCGTAGATGATCTGTGCGGGATGCAGGAGGACTCGATCGACGAGGACTGCAGCCGGCACGATCACGAATAGGATAATCCCGACCCAATGCCACACCGTCGGGACGTACGCCTGGATCAGCGTGCTATCCCGGTAGAACAGCACGGCGATCATGAGCGTATTCGGTACCCCTAAGAAAAACTGCATTCTCGCGGCGTACGTCCGCAACGCCCCAATCGGCCGAAGCCACGAATTCGGGAGATAGCTATCGGCTTGTTGCTCTAAGAGGTTCATGGTCGGTACTCGTACGTCGCAGTTACTTCTCCGAACAGTCCAGGAACCTGCCCCATCCACGCACCAGGCCCGCCGACTGCAAGCCGGTATCGCGTATACGCTCGCCACAGCCGCCCTGTGACGTTCCAACCGAAGTCGCGAGTGACTAACGAGAGGTTAGATACGTGCGCGTGGGCGTGCTTTCGCTCTCCACTGATCGCAGCTGCAGTATTCCAGTTCCAGAACTGCTGGTGTGTCGGGTCTTCGAACCGGGTATTTCCGATCGGATAGACGATCACGAGCGTTCCACCTGGAGCGAGCACGCGGCAGATCTCATCCCAAGGGACGGGATCGAGATGCTCAAGCACGTGACTCGCCAGGGTGTGCGAAAACGAATCGTCGGGCCACGGCCAGGGCGTCTGCTGAAGGTCGACGACCTCGTCCGGCTGGACGTCGGAAGAGATGTCGACGTTGTGGAAGTCCGAGATCTGATCCTGTCCACACCCGAGGTTGAGACGACTGGCCTCGAGGCGATCTTCGTGACGTGTCTCAGTCGGACTCTGCATAGTTCACCTCCAGTTCGCCTGGCGGTTGCGGTGTTTCGTGATCCCACTCTGGGACTACCTCTGATCGCTGTTGGGCGTCTTCGATCGCCTCGCGGATCTCACGCTCGAAGCGCTGGATGCCGAACCAGCGGCGCGTCCACTCGGCGATCTCGTACTCGGTCCAGGAGACGCCGTCTCGCTCGAAGTCACGAACGGTCGCACGGAGATCAGCAGCGCCGCGGTCGTAGAGGAGTCCGTTCTCTCCGTGCTGAACTTGGAACTGTGTGAACCCATCTTTGACACCGATGACCGGAGTTCCTGCTGCCAGCGCCTCGATCGGCACCATTCCAAAGTCCTCGTTGAGTGGGCTATAGAGGAGTGCCTTCGCACGGGAATAGAGTTCTTGCTTCCGTTCCTCGGTGACAAATCCGAGGAACTTGATGTTGTCCTCCGCGAGTTCCTCGAGGCGAGCTCGCTCATCGCCATCCCCAGCGATCAGCAGTGTCGCATCGTGACCGTTGAAGGCCTGGACGATCTCATCCACGCACTTCGCATCAACCAGCCGGCCGATATGGAGATAGAATTCCCCGGTCTTGGCATCATCTGGATTGTAGTTGTGCGTGTCCACGGGCGGGTAGATCGTCCGAATCTGCTCTTCTGGAACATTCCAATAGCGTTCGATCCGCCGCGCCACTAGATCTGAATTCGCAACCCAGAGGTCTGGCCGGTTTACGTTGCTTTCGTAGACGGTCCGCTGGGCGGTATTGAACAACGTTGCGAGGCGCCCCATCAGACCCGAGAAGTCCATCCTCTCGTTGTACAGGTCGTACATGAACCGCGGTGTACTGTGCGTGTACGCGATGACGGTCTGCTGGTCCTGTGGGACGTACCAGAGCGGCTCGTTCCCGCTCATGATGATTGTATCGTACTCCGTGAGATCCTCCGCAGCGGCCTGCCAGCGGAGTGCGTACGCTGCCGTCCGGGTGAGCCCCCCACGGTCGATCATCCATTTATCAACCGACGAGAGCGGGATCTCATGGATATCTAAGGCCGCATCATCGGGTTCGTTGGCCTGGTTCCGCCGACCGACATACATCGGGGCATCGATTGCGTGCGCGAGGCGCCGGCAGAACACCTCGCCGCCGCCGCGGGTATCGTAGTCCTTGTGCGCGATCGCGATATCGTCATTCATCGCGATCGAACACCCCGAATATCCTGCCAGCGATCAAACCGATACATCCAGCTTGGAACCGGCGTATATCGGGATAGAGTCTCGAACAATACGACACCGATTCCGCACGCGAGGATGCCCATCAAGTATCCAAGACCTGAATGCACGGCTACGTCCATTCTACTGGCAGCAGACGGGAGAATCATCGCTCCGATCAAAATCGGGCCGAACATGGCAGTGACCATCGCAGCTGCCCCAGTGCATCCAAGAACAGCCGGGTGTTCTCTCCAACTACTCGGCTGAGTGACCTCCGTACGAACGAGCCAGCGATCACCTGTGAATTCGTTCGTGAGGATCTCCCACGAAACATCACAGCTTTCGCACGTGATCGTATCTCCGGCCTCTGCCTCTTTAAGTCGGAATTCATCGGGATACTCATGGTCGCAGAACGGACCGTCCGTCATCGACCATCGACCTCCTCGAGGCGGTCGTCCTGGTGCGTGACCTCAACCGTGAGTTTACCCGCTCTCCGCGTAGATAGAATTGCAACCGCGCCCGCGAGGAGAACTGCGATATTATTGACTATGCTCCAGGTGTCGAATGCTGCAGGGTTTAACACCGGATGCATCCACAGAAACACGCCCAGATAAAACGTGCAAGGAAGTGTCCAGAGCAACGATTCTAACTCACCTGCTTCTCGTTCAGACACCGAATCCGGTGTGATGATCTCGAATCGGTCTGGATCTAGACGTCGGAGAATACTCTGGTCCATCGTCCAATTGAAGAATCTGACCACCAGCCACTGAGCTGGGAGAGCAGCGTAGATCGAGAGCTGATCGTGGAGCGATCGGCCCCGACCGTCCGGCGCTGGATCGGCGCCGACGTCGTCGACGAGCTCGTCGAATGACTTCTCCGTTGACTCAGACATGGTCGGTCACCTCCAGATCGAGCTGACGTCGACGACGATCTCGACCCATACCTCGAATCAGAACAGACACTAACTGGGACACCTCCCCGCACCCGCCCCTGCCTCGAGCTAAAATAGGTCTGGCTCTTTCGCTATGCGTGTAATATAGTACATATTGTGCCGGTTCTATTATTATTGCGAGTCGATCCCTACGCCGTCCCGCGATTATAGATGCTATTGAATTAATCATCGGTCTTGGGCGATTTGGCTGACTCTTCCCGGCGATAAGTCGAAAGCCGGTGCAATGTCCTTTTGTCTGAACTCCTCTTCACACCGACTACAGCCGCATTCATTCACCAACTTCCGGATGTATTCATCGCGGCTTTCGCGGCGGACCTCTTTCTCCCGCTGCTCGAGCATCTTATCGACCTCAGACTGCCGAACCCAGTTGACGCCACTGTCATCGTCGTCAAGGTGGTCCTCCTTCTGCTGTTTCATCAGCTGGAAGGTATCCGACCCGTCCATGTTCGGCCACTCGAGGACCTGCATCGTTTCGTAGTAGACCACTCGCTTGATGCGATTGATCTTCTTCTTGTAGATGCGAGCTCTTCCCCTGACTTCGATGTTGATCCAGAAGTCGGCCAGTAGTTCGAGCCGGCCGTCGATCATCTCCGGACTGGGGAGATTGATGAACGCGATCAGTTCGCGGATCCGCTCCTTCGCCCAGGTGTGGCTGGCGTCGACGTTCTCGTTCGACATCGCTCGTCGAGCGTCCAGCTGCTCACCCTCCTCGAGGACGATCGCCGACTCCGCAGGAACCACTCCGTAGAGATCGAAGAACTCTGGCGGGTCGATCGCGACTTTTTCTTCCGAGAACCCGTCCTCGGTCGTGTCGCAAACGTAACCGAGGAAGTCGCAGCAACTCGATTTCCCGACGCCGGTTTCCGCGTGATCGGCGGTGACCAGCGTTTTTGCATCTCGACCCTGCAACTTTCGTTTGCCGATCGCTCTGAAGAACGGGCCAGAGAAATTCGTGTCGACCGGGATCTGGTGATCTGGCTCTCGAATCTCTGGGGCTTGCCCTTCCTCGCTCGTCGTATACTCATTCGGATCGACCGGTGTACTCAGGAATTGCTGTGCTGTTGTCGCCATCAGTCCTCACCTATTGGAAGTTTTTCTGCGGCCTCTGTTTGGCCGCGATCAACGAGCAGGCCGCGGAGATCGCCCATGTTCGGGCTGTCCTTCGGATCCTTCTGTTTGACATCCGGCATGAACCCGAGTTTCGCTGCGGCGTCGTCCAGGACACCAGAGATATCGAGCAGGATCTCGGGTTCGAGGATCTTCTGCCGACGAACAGTCTCTTCTCGTCGGCCTCGAGCGCCGGTTTTGACCACGGTCTTCGTCTCGAATTCTCCGTCGAGATGAGTTTTGATCGTCTCGAGACCCAGATACGGTTTCTCGATTGTCTGTGGCTCTCGAGAGATCTGGATACCTGGCTTATGGAGATCGGCTTCAACTGACCCTTTGACGACAACCTCCTCGTACGTCCAGTCCTCGGAGAGCACGGTGCTCTCCCAGAAGTCCTGAACTACCTGTTCGTCTCGGAGTGGCCTCAACGACCAGTAGTAATCCGTCACGGCCTGCTGGAATCGCAGACTGATCTCTCGAGGGACTTCTCCATCGTTTAGCTTGCTCACCTGCTGATACTCTGATCGGGCCGTATGGCAGACTACCTGTGCCTCTTCGATGATCTGCCGACGAGCGCTTCTCTGCCCCTCGCCACTGTCATTGTAACTACTCATCGTCTTCTAAGTGGATAACAATCTCACCGTCCCGACGTCCGCCTTTGTGAAGCTCGGTGAGAATCTCTTCTGGGACCGTTTCCTCGTCGGTCACGTCAATTCCTTTGTTTTTTAAGAATTCCCTATCGATACAGAGATACAGCGAATTTCCGTTGATACGAGGCTTCATACGGGATTCTAGCACTCTTGGTGGTTTTTGCCCAGACATCGGCCCTAAACGGCGGTTCTACTACATAACGGTTGTCGTTAAACTGGTGTTGTCCCTCACCTCTGCGTACGTTCCGGTGCAGGATTGCGGTTGTCTGGCCACTGGGTCTTATTACGGTCGCTCAGCACTCGCGCGATATGGCAGTTGCCAGCCAGGCTGTCCAAAACCCAGAGCACTACCATGCAAAAGGGCGGCGGGCAGTTAACGATGCGAAGAACAGTTTCATGATGGCCGTTCTGACGATGCTCGGACTCGTCAGCGGCCTTCTCGACCTCGCAACCGGCGGGACTACGAAGACCATCGATCGAGAGATGGTCACCCACGCTCCGATCGTCGAGCTCATCAAGGGCATCGGCGCGGCGCTGATCGTCGCAGCGATGGTCATCGTCGTCCTGTCGATGGTCTTCGGACTGGACGTCGTCCAGGAGGCTGACGGTCCGTTCGGAAACATGACAAGTGAGTTCGCGACCTACGGGGTCGCTGCACTGTCCCTCGTCGGGATCGGCATCATCGTCGCCGGCGCGAACTTCGCCATGAACATGTTCGGAGGACGCGGCGGAATGGGGCGCTAAGAAGCCGATTTCACCCACCAGTTTTCTGACCGCCAATGGAGAGCAAGATAATCGTCGTTGGAGCCTTCGTTCTATTCGGGGCGATCCTCGTCCCCGCGATCAGCGGTGCCTTCGCGGACGCACCCGCTGAAACGGAGGTCGTCGACAACGAGTCCGTCTCGATCTCGACGGCCAGCTGGGAACCCGTCTCGAAGAGCTCGGTCGCGACGCAGTTCTACGATAACGAGACGGTCTATTCCAACGGCTCTGTCGTCGCTGAGTCGAACTACGAGTGGGAGACGTCCAACGGTTCCATCCGGGCGGTCGAAAACGGGACGCTCGAGGACACCGACGAGGTCGCGATTACGTACGCATACGACGAAGGGAAGAGCGACTGGCTCAATGCTGGGTCAAGCGTTCTGGGGCTTTTGTTCACGATCATCGCGATCTTCTCGCTCATCGCGGGCGCGATGACGCTCCTCGTGGCGATCACCGGGATCGTCGACAACGCAGGAGGTGGCCGCTGATGTACTTTGGCCTCTACCTCGTTCTCGTTGTGATCGCCCTGGGGAGCACGTTCCTCGCGTTCTACCGATTCGACACGCACGTCGAGCTTCCGCTGCTCGTCGCGATGGCCTCCTGGTCGTTTCTACTCGTCGGGTCCGGCGAGGTCGTGGTCGTCTCGAACGGCGAAACGATAACGATGGCGAGCCAGTCGATGCAGGCGCTTTGCCTCTTTTTAGCAGCGATCTGCGGGTTTGCGCTTGGCGGTGCCGTGTTCGGAGTGTATCCAACGGAGAGTATGAAAAATGAATCAGAAACAGAATAGACCCGATCCGAAAGAACAGTCGCGAATGCGAGAGGAAGAGCAGGTTACGGCGCAGAGTACCCAGGCCGCTCACCACGAAGCCCAGAAGGACGATCCGATGGGTGACATGGAGCCGACCGACTTCCTCAGCATTCTGCAAGATCCAGACATCGAGTCGCCGGAGTTCGAGGAGATCGAGGACGTCCTCCAACCTCACCTCTCCGGGACCAACGTCACGACCTACTACGACGAGGACGATCGCCAGAAGATCGAACTCTCGAACCTGGCGCTGGCGAAACGCGTCATCAGTGAGCGCGATCGCGGTCGACTCTGCACGGGGCCGTTCCTCGAGATCGCCCAGGGCGCTCACCGGCGACCGGACAAGCCGGTCAAAGACCGTTGGACCGACGAAGAGCGCCGTGCCGTCCGGGCCGCCCTGATCGACGTCCGAACCGCGATGCAGTTCCTCGGTATCGATCACGTCGGTCTCAGCAAGACGGCGGACACGACCGTCGAAACGCGCGTCCAACGTATCGATGACGACAACAGCAAGGGCCGGCTGAAGAAGGCTCAGGAGAAGGTGTTCGGCTGATGTCGGACGCTAATTCGGGTCTCGATGCAGAGGAAGTCGAAGAGGAATGGGACGGCCTCGAGGACGCAGACAGCGAGGTCGAGAGCGAACAGGCCGACTCGGATAATTCGAGCTGGAGTGACGCCGCCGAATCAAAAGCAGACGGCCTCTACGAGTCCGCCGGTGGCTTCGTCACAGCATCCGTCAAGGCCGTCGCGATGCTCCTCATCGTGCCGGTACTGTTCGTCCTCAAGTTCATCCCTCGATCCCAACGGCTCGGCGATGCGCTGGTGAAGGCCGGCTACAACCTCAAGAAGGACCTGGCACGCTCCGATGTCCTCGTCTTCAGCGCGTACGGTGACCGAGCGGTCTTCCCTCGTGGAGCGAGCATCCAGTCCGAAGAGAAGGAGTACCACACGACCAACGGCGAGAAATATTCGTTCGACGCCGAAGGTCACAACCCGTACTACTTGTTCGGCGAGATCCCGATCGTCTTCTCGCTCCGAGGGAGTGCCGAGGTCTTCGAACCGATCCAAGCCTACATCGCAAACCGACGCGAGGCCGGCTCATGGGTTGAGACGGGCGAAGGTGAGGACAAGCAGATCCTCATCGATGGGAAGCCGCCCGGCGATGCTGACGGCCTCGTGTTGAACTGGAACAAGGCCTGGGAGATGTACTACCAGAAGGTCTCCCAGAAAGACCTCCAGGACCAGTTCGACATCGGCCGACTGACCGAGCTGAGCAAAGGCGCACAGTTGAAGATCGCGCTGCTCGTCATCGGCGCGTTCATCGGTGGCGCGGTGTTCATGCTCGCAATCTTCTGGTTCATCGACAACCAGATGGGTGGCGGCGGAGGCGGCGGAGAGAGCGTGCTGCTCACTCTCCAGATGGCGGGGGTGATCTGAGATGGGGATCTTGGACACGATTCAGGACACCGCCGAAAAGGCCACAGACGCAGTCGGAAACGTGGGGAACACGGTCACAGATGCCGTTGGAGACACCGTTGACGCAGTCTCCGGAGGGGGCGGTGGCGACGATGGTAGCAACGATGGTGGCGGCGGATCGAGCGGATCGAGCGGGTCGAGTGGGTCGAGCGGATCGAGCGGGTCTGGAACTTCGAGTTCGGGCCCCTCAAGCGGTGGTTCCTCTGGATCCGGTACTGGAGGAGATGTCCGAGACCCGATCGGTGACTTCGTCGAGGACGCCAGGGATGCAGTCGATCGGGGCATTTCCAACGTCCAGGATGAAGCAGAATCGTACATCGACGAATCAGACCGACGAGAAAATGCAGCGCAGTACTATGAATCGAACAGCCCACTCAGCAACCTCGATCGTCAAGACGACCTCCGGCAGACCGACGACTGGTATGGGCTCGGGTCCGAGCCACGGCGCGAGCTACAGCAGGTCGACCAACAGGGGTGGGAAGAGTGGGGGGCTGGACAGCTCACGGACAGGTACGGCGTCGAAGCCGACGCGAGTGATGTCCGACACGACGAGGAAACGGGCACGTACGCGCCGACTGACGAGTACCGCCGAGAAGTTGCAGCGTCACAATTCGACCAGCAGACCGATATCGATGTCGGTGCGGACGATATCAGATACGACGAGGAAGAGGGTGGGTACGCCCTAACCGATGAGTTTCGTCGAGAATCTGCGGTGTCGTACTACGAGGAACAGCTCGGTGTCGATGTATCTTCAGGTGATGTCAGATACGACGAGGTCGAAGGGACGTACGTCCTTACCGACGAGTTCAGGCAGGGGTACTCGGAGGGAGGGAGACAGACTGTAACCGTTTCGGGTATCGAGTACTACTGGAATGATGACGGGTCACTCGGCGAGCGCGTGTACAGTCCGAGTGACGTGTCGGTGGACGAAGTCCAGGAAAAAATGGAGCAGCAGGGAGATCTCCTTGAGGAGCCTGAGCCTTCGACCGGCAAGGAGACGGTCATGGATTTCGACCCAGCAGACCCGCCACAGACCGGGGTACAGGAGGTTTTGGCCCCGATTCAGGAGGCGGGGAGAGAGTTCAACGCTCGAGAAGGTGAACAATTCGGGGACTGGGACTGGTCGATCGGCCCGTTCGACGACCTCGAGCAAGGCGCACGGGACTTCCAGGAAGGTGCTCAAAACACTGCCGGCAACGTTGGCGAGGCAATTGGGAGCAATACGGGGGTCCCAGGGGCGCTCGAGGCAGGAGGCTTCGATCAGACCGCAGATCGAGTTGATCGATCTGCTAGCTCGTTTGGACGTGGCGTCGGAGAAGGGGCTGCCGGCCTCGTTGCTGGTACCCCGGTTATCGGGATGGAGGCCGCAGAGACGGCCGGATACGCGGCGACGAATCTGCGTGAGGCCGCCGGTAAGATTCCGGCGGCGGTTGCTGGGAGTGCTGTTGCGACCTCTCAACAGATCGATGATAATCCCGCACGCGCCTTTGGATCGATCGCATCGGAGTCGCTCATCAGTGCCGGTGTCGGGATTGGTGTTTCGAGAGGCGCACGGGCAGCGATTCGGCGTCGTCGGAGTGTGACTCCCAACATTCAGAGATCCCGTTCGGATAGCGGTACCCGACGCCCTCGGACGCTGACCGACGACGATCGTGGCCAGATGTCGATCGGTCGGATCGGACGCGATCGGGATGGAGACAGCGGGTCCTCGAGCCGATCCGGAGACGGGGGAGACAGCATTCTTCTCGACGAAATCCCCGACGAACTTGCAGACGAACTCGGGAACATGGAACGGGGCGTGAATGTTCGAGGCGCAAAGAAACGAGCGGAGCAGAAAACTAAGGAGAAACGCCTCGAGGAAGGCCGTCGACAAGAGCGGGGTGACGAGCCGCGCACTGTCGATACGCGACCGGGCGGGGACTACGAAGCGCCTGATGGTCCTGGCGGAGACTACAGCGCATCGCGATCGCCAGATACGTCTCGAAGCGGACCGACCGATGCACAGTCATCGCTCCGGCGATCGAGCAGTGACTCCGATCTCTCTCCCCGAGAGAAACAACTGGCCGCTCAGATTGGACGCCAGACTCCCGAGTCTGATCTCCGGGGCGTCGACGCGATAAGCCGGACGACTCCATCGACAGATCTTCGAACCGCGTCAGCGGCACGGTCACGGACGTTGATGGGGAGCGGAAACTGGGGGGCAAGCGCGGGTGGCGCAATGGCGCTACTGGATCAGGCACAACAGCCCCAGGTGACTTCCGAGGACGAAGGTCCGCCAGGGACGAGAGAGGATACCGGAATCAGCAGTCGGTCCGATCCAGACGGGCTCGGTCTACTGGCTGATGCCCAGAGTGGCCTCGATGGAGTGATGGACGGTGTCGGAACGACGATCGGGCAGGAATCAACCGAAACGACAACCACAGAAACGGGAACGCAAAGTGGGATCGACTCCGGAACAGATACCGGTACGATCCTCGGCACGGGACCGACGACAGACACGGGAACGAGAGCGGATACAAGATCTGGGGCAACGCCCGAGTCAGATGTGGATACCGGTCTGCTTCCGCCACCGTCCAATGGGCCGACGTCGCCGCTGACGCCGACGGGAGATCAGCCACCGTTTGATCCCGATCGTGATCGTCCGCTTTTCCCGACGACGCCTGGACAGCCTGGTCCTGGTCCTGGCTCTCCTGGCCGGCCTCGTCGTCTTCGTTTGCCAGACCCAGACGATTCATCCCAGCCCCGGCAGATGTCTTTCGACTACTCGTTCGGGTCCGACACTTGGGATACTGGATTCTTGGACGCCAACGAGATGGTGGAAGCGGCCTCGAGCTCCTTCGGAAGTTGGGACGACGAGAGTGATTCTAAGCGAGACGAAGAGGAAGAAGATCTGTTCAACTTCAGCTTCGGGGGTAGCTCTCTGTAATGGCGACCTTCTGGAAATACACGCTTATCGCGGCTGCCTTCGCTGTTTGGATGGTCGGATATGCGATAATCCAGAAGGTCAACTCCGTCGTGATCCCGATGACTGCAGAATTAGATTCACGCGGTCTCGTCACAGAGCCGCTTAACTGGCTGTACTGGGCAGAACAGTACTGGATTCTGATCGGCCTGATCGGCCTGCTGGTCTCTGCCGTCGCTTCAGGCGTCACCAATCGGAGGGGTGTCTGATGGGACTGATCGGACGAATCCGGTTGATCGTAACCTGGATGATCTGTGTCGCATTGTACCTCTTGGTCGTTGCGGGTGTCATGAATCCGATCTACGGTTTCGCCGTTGAGATGGATGCCGTCCGCAACGGACCGTTCTGGGAGGTCTTCCAGAACATCATCTGGGCAGGGACGTTCGCCGTCCCAGCCCTGTTGATCCTCAGTCCGATCATCTACTGGATCGTCGCGAACGTTCGCGAGGAAACAAACGAATACGCGGTTCGACCACGACCATGACAGAAACGAATAACACCGACGAAACGAACAACCGCTCCCTCGAGGAGCGAGTTGCACAGCTCGAAGAACAAGCCGACCAGCTCACAGTCGAAGACGGCGACGGAAACTCGGTCTCGCTCAGTGGGCTTCTCGGGCTCGGGCTGACCCGTCGCCAGGCGATCGCGGCGGTCGGCCTCGTCGCCTACGGGGCAGCGATCCCGACGGCGATCATGAAGTCGATCGGCACGGCTAACGCACAGACGTCGTCGAACGCTGTCTACGGGATAGAGCAACTTGGCCTCCAAGACGATCCAATCGGGACGATCTACGTCGACCAGTTATTCCAGAATCAGGATAACATCTCGACGAACACACTGACAGTCAACACACGACAGGTGTACATCCAACCGACTGAGCCCTCGAGCCCGACGCAAGGCGACGTCTGGATCGACACCTCTGAGGTGGAGTGACGATGGTGAAGGGATACGACGGATCCCAGTTCCAGTCCGTCGGGAGCAACGCGTTCGGCGGATCGGCGTTCCAGGACGTCGCGGTCAACGGTTTCGATGGATCCGGGTGGACCCGACTTGACCAGGCTGCGATACCCGACAGCGGAGTCGCCCGATATAAATTCGAACAAGATGCCACAGACTCTTGGAATGGCAACGACGGAACGCTCACTGGGGGGACTTATACCACCGACTCAGAGATTGGATCATACGCCGTGTCACTTGACGGGGCCGATGACGCGGTTGACATTCCAGTCAGCCACTCATCTGGTGATGGCCTGTCACTGAGTGCGTGGGTGAAACTCTCATCTCCATCATCAGCCCAATATATCGTCACAATTGACGCACCTAGCCAATATAGTGCAGATGCAGTGCTGTATATTGACGATACTAAGATCGGATTCCAATGTTACGATGGATCGTACGTAAGTACCAATACCAGTTTCTCCTATGACAATACTTGGACACATATTGTCGGAACGAAAACAGCAAGCGGAGATATGGAGTTCTATGTCAATGGCTCATCCGTAGCAACTGCAACTATAGGAAATTTGACAGAGTCGGGAACCTCCTCAATCGGTAGACGGGGCGGGTCTGGATACCTGAACGGACTTGTTGACGATGTTCGTATTTATAGAAAGGGACTGACCGATACAGAAGTCTCCAACCTCTACAACACCGGATCAATCTAAGCGAGACTGCGATTAGGTCTATCAAATAATAACAATGACACACGACCAAGATGAGGCAGGACTCACACGGAAAAAAGCCATTTCGTTAATCCTGCTTGGTGTGCTGCTCGTGTCGATTCCATTCATAGCCGTTGCTGCGGTGGACTATTTCCATACTTCGACGTCGGGAGTGACGTACTACCAGGCCGACGGGCCAACAGTCGATCTCAACACCGAGACTGACTCGAACGTCTCTGTCTTCTTCCCAGATGCTCACACGGTCGATCTGTCTCCAGAAGGCGTTTTCTACAGCGAGGGATCGACTCGCGTTCAGGTCGACCAGTTCGGGTCTGACAGCAGTCAAACCCAGCTCTCGAATCTTGATGTCGGCTCGACGACGCTCGAGGCCGATGTCTCCGGCCAACAGCGTGTCGGGCTTAAAGGTGGCATCAACTCGATCGACTACTCTGACGTCGAGATCGACTCATCGACAACGGATTTTACCTACCAAGCATCCGAGAGTACTACGGTCACGTTCTACGACGTCGGCAGCACGACCTGGTACGAAGCCGTCGATGCGGATACCGGGATGACACTCTCGACCGTCCAGAGCAGTTCGACAGGTGCCGTCACGTTCGAGCTTCCAGACGGAACCCACGACGTCGAGATCCAGACGGCAGACATCAGCGTTCCGGAGATCTCCAACGAATCCCCGGTAGATGGAGGATCAGTCACATCACGGACGCTCAACCTGTCTGCCCAAATCGCGGATGATGACTTCCCCAACGATGAGCTCAACGTCGAGATCTACTTGGAGGGCGATCTCGTCACGAACGAAACGCTCACTCAAAACGGGACCGTCTCGACTGAGATCACCGTCGATAGTGGCGGAGACTACAATTGGAGTGTCAACGTCTCCGATTCCTTTGGAAGTCAGGTATCTCATAGTTTCCAGTTTTCGACGCCTGACACGCTGTATATCCGTGATGAACTCAACCCTGATGAATTGGTTGACGATGAGCAGTTCAACATGACTGCATCGATCTACTCGGAGGATCTAACTATCCAAGAAGACGTCACGGATGGGAAAATGAGCCTGACAGGTCTTCCCCTTGACCAACCGATCGTGATCACGGTTGAAGCCGACAACTGGAACGATCGTCGAATACTTATTCGCGATATCACTCGGCAGCAGAACGTCTATCTGCTCTCAGAAGATGCAGAGTCCGTCGATATGACGTTCGTTCTCAACGACCGTACGCGAAACTTCCCATCTCAGGATTCTGAACTCTATATCCAGAAGTCGCTCGCGGTCGGAAGCGATGAATTCCGATGGCGAACGGTTTCTGGGGACTACTTCGCAGCCGATGGTCGATTCGAGACCACGCTCGCATACAACGATAGGTACAGGATCGTTATCCGGAACGCAGAGGGTGACGAACGAATTCTGGGGAGCTATATCCCGACCTCTCCAGGGCCGACGACGCTCGACATCGGTCGCATCGTCTGGTCTCCACCGGAGGGACAGGCAGTCGTATTCGATGCGAACGAAATCGAAGAAGATGGACAAGAAAAGCTGAGACTCATGTACAACGATACAGAGGATGCGACGAACCAACTCGATATCACAGTTCGGAATCGCAAGAATAACGATATCATCTTCGAAGCGACGCAGTACGACGTCACGTCTTACTCGGAGATCATTCCACTGACTGATAATCAGTCAGAGATGGATCTCATCGTGACTGCCCAGGCCGATCGCGATGGAGATGACTTCGAGACGACCGTCCAACTCGGGAAACTCGAGGAACTCGACCTCCCGATCGACGATAAGTGGCTGCGGGTGTTCGCGCAAATCTTCCTCGTCGCGATCGCGGGCTTAGTCGCGGGGCTGATCTCCGGCGGCGGGGCGATCATCATCGTGGCCTTCGCGACGGCGCTGACCTGGCTGGGCTGGATCCCGATCCATCCAGCAGCGCTGGGACTCGCCGGAGTGATCGCGCTGTTAGGAGCGCTCAGATCGCGCTACGGAGGAGGTGTCTGAGATGGGGATGCGAGCAGTCGGGATCTTCATGGCGATCCTGGCACTGACGGCATCAGCCGCGATGATGGAACAATCTGGATTCAACGACCATATCGGCATGAATCCAGATACCGGAGTGCGCGAAGATCACGTCGACGACGTCTCTCTGAAGGATGACGATGTCTCGACGAATCCGGACGTCACCGACTACCTCGGATTTGCAGCTGATGCAATTGGGTACTTTCTGAATATCGTCATTCTGTTGAATCCAACACGAGCAGGGCTGGTCAATGTTGGATTCCCGGAGTGGTTCATTTTCCCGATAATGAATCTGGTCGTACGACCGCTATACTACCTCTCAGCAGTGCAAATCATCCGCGGGGTGGTGTTGGAATGAGCCCCAACAATACGACGAACAACACGACCAGCCCGGACTACGGATACGATGGCGATCTCGCAGCTGACAAGCTCTTCAATGGAGAGTGGGGTGAGCTCCTGTTCGGAATCCCGGTCGACTCGATCGGAGAGCCGCTGTTCTCGGTTATCGTCGTCGGCATAGTCGTCGCTCCGCTCTACGCACGTACCGGTGACGTCGTCATCCCAGCGACCGTTCTGGCACTGCTCTCGGGATCGCTGATCCCGATGCTGCCGGGCGCTCTGGTTGGCGTCGCCTGGGGGATCTTCTGGATCGCACTGGCGATCGGCATCATCGGACTGATTCGGAACTTCAACTGATCATGGAACGAAAACACATACGCAAACGCTTACGCAAATCCGTCGTTGAGGCATTGGAACTGTTCTTCTTCGTCGGGATATGGTGGCGAGGAGGATTCAACCAGCTCGGATACTACTGGATTACGAGCTACAAACCGAACTGCAAGACGACTCGAGAGTTAACGACGGACGTCCCGGTCGTCCTCGAAGACATCAAACCGTGGGCCGTCTACGTTGTCCATCTCTTCCCACCGTTCTGTGTGGTCTGCGGGATCGCCTTCGTGTATTTCGCCTTCCCACTCCAGTTCCACGGCGTCTCTTCGTGGGTTGAGTTAGTATCTCTCGCCGGTGTGACGCTGCAGGTCGTGTTCGTGATGCTCTGGGACCCATTGGTCCTGCTGGTTAAGGGACCGGCACAGCGGGCCAACGAACGCCCTGAACGTGACCGTCGACCAACCGGGGTGACATCCCAGTGAGCCGACTCGCGTGGCTCACGTCGCTGCTCGTGCCCGCGGATCTCTTGCACGAGGCAACGCACATGGTGGTCGCGTATCCGTTCGCCAACGTCGGATTCGAGCGGACCCGACTGGGCGCTGTCTCGCGAATCGAGTGGCGAGAAGGGACGCCGATCCTCTGGGTCCGAATCGCGCATCTCGCGCCGACGATCGCCGGTACGATCATGGGGTTGCTCCTGGTGCCGTTCCTCCCGCTGCTCGATCACACGTTCGCCCAGCTGGGCGAGGCGGTCGCGATCACGATGGGCGCACCGGAAGCCGCGCCGGAGATCTCCCTGCTGATCGCGCTGGCTGCGCTGATCAACTGGATTCAGTTCGTCTGTCCAAGCTATGGTGACCTCTTCCCGTTTCGAACGGCTGACTAACTGTCTCGATCTCTCATTTCTTCGACGGCCATGATGCGTTGCGGCTCATCGTCATGTCTCAACCCGAGGGTATGCCCGACCTCGTGCCGTAGGAGCTCTATCGTCTCGCCGTACGAATAGCGCCTTTCGATACGTATCACGACTGGCTCAGGTACAGTATAGTTTTCACTAACTAAATCCGCACAACCAGCAGGATCCACATCATACCGTTCACCACATGACTCGATCTCATCTTCCCACTCGACTAGAACGTCTGGATTCTCCTCGTTCAGTTGGAAGTCGTACTGTATCGGGTAGCCAGCGTATTTCTCGCTGGTTCCTTCCCAGTACTCGAATGCTTCTTTGACAGCCACTTCCTCATTCTGACTTACTGACCCGTTCATACCAACCACCAGCGTTTCCTTGTTGTATGGGTTGTCTGGATCAACGTTGTCAGGGCCAGTGACAGCTCCTATAGCAAATGCTGATGCTATCGATAGAACGAACAGTAGTAGACCAGAAAGTACGAGAGTGAAATATTTTTCCTCCCTTTGTTTCTTATTAGGATTTGCGTAGAGCGGATTGTCCCAATATTCGTACTTTAGGTAGCGAAATGCACCTACAGAAATTCTCACAAGGATGTAGTAGAGAGGTGCTGTCAGCAGGATAGATGCAACTATTGGCATGCTTGATTCTCCCTTTGTATTCAGGTATCCACCCCAGATCGCTACTAAAAAAATGACCAACCACTGCCAGCGTTTGAGCCCCCAGTAGAGTTTCGCCATACTACCATCTATCTACAGATACCAATAAATTCTCTTGCAGACGACTTTCACTTTCACTTTCACTGCGCGCCTTTGGCCGACCACTTTTATGTACCCTATCCTCTCTCGTGTCGATGGGTACTCGAACTGAGGTCCAACTTGAAAGGAAGACGGACCGCTGGCGATACACGTGTCCGCAAGGGCATCGAAGCTGGGAGCCGACGAACTTCCACTTTTGGTGCCAGCAATGTAGCCGACATCTCTCGGACGATGTTGATCCGGAGTTCGACGAGCTCCGTGATCGACGAACAGGCGACCTCATCTCTCGAGAGGATATCGAACTACCGGGGTACGACGACTGATGAGGTCATTCGTCCTTCTCAAGAGTCCCAGCATCGAGATCTCCCGCAAGAAATTGCTCGCCAAGGTCTGTGGTCGAGTAGACACCACCTCCAACGTTGATGATAAGCCTGTAGTCACGGAGTTCTCGACATCTACGATTGATCGAGTTGCTATGGTAATCGAGGTCTACTCCAATTTCACGGAGATTGTCCGCAATCGCATGAGGTTGATGATTTCCATTTTCAGACAGATACTCGAGGATCCTTTCATCAACCTGCGTCATCCACTCTCCGTGTTTCCTCATACCTTAACGCGGTCTTCTAACTATCATAATGCGGGTGGAAATCAACAGTTGCGAGTTTCACAACTCCATTATGGGGCAGTTAAAACTCCGAGACTGCTGTTGGATGAACACTTATGTATATGGGATATACAGTATTGGGTAGGAATCACGTCGGGACGATATCCGGATGAAACTGCACGCTGCTCTGGCGGGTTGATATCTCGTCAGAAATGCAGGCCGATGGATCTAGCATCGGCCCGCTGTGGTTCCGCTAATGGAGGTAGCGAAACCATGTCAACAGACGATAACCCAACTGAAAACAGTATCGAATCGGCGGAAAAAAAGTCGGGCGGCAGAACAGTCACTTCTTCTGGTGACTCACGAGTCATCGCAGACGGCGGTGTCTCGTGGTCCGACCTCAACTCGACTCAGCGCGATATCCTCGAGGCGATCGGTCGCCTCGAGGCAGACGACCAGGACTCGAGAGTCTACGGACTCGGGATCAAGCGCGAGTACGAACAACATCATTCGAAGAGCCTGAATGGCGCTCAGCTGTACCCGAATCTCGACAAGCTCCGCGATTACGGGCTGATCGAGAAACACGAGCTGGACAGGCGGACGAACGAATACCCGTTGACGGATGCTGGCCGGTCGATGCTCCAGCATCACGTCTTTCTAGCGGCCGACGCGTGCGGGCTCTCAGTCGAGAAGTCCGAGACGGCGGCGACGGACGGGGGCCGCGATGTCCAGTAAAACGGGCTGGGCGCACGAAAACGAGTTCGTCACCATCATCGACGAAGAGCATGATGGCTGGGGCGTCGGTATCTGGAACAAGAACGACGGCGCGGAGATCGTCGAGTTCGACGAGAACGGAGAGCTCACAGATGGCGTCCCACTTTTCACCGACGAGGATATTCAGGGCACGATCGACGCTCTCGAGGAGATCCTCGACGAGTCAGACACCGAGCCGAAGGCCGTGACTGATGGAGGTATCGCTGACGACGAGGGTGATCGCGATGACTGACGACAACCTTCAAATCGAACTTGACGAGGAGACGTCCAACCAGCTCGAGGCCGCCCGCGGTCTCATGATGTACCAGGACGATGGAGAGGTTCCATCGAACGAGAACGTGATCGGACGGGCGATCGCGTTCTACCTGGAGGCACACGACGTCGTCCGGAGCGACGGCGAAGATAAGACGAACGATAGTACAAACGATTTCCTGAGTGGACGTCCACCAGGGAGTCTGCCAGAATCGGATTTGGATTTAGGACGTGATCCGACCGCCGGGCTCCGCGGGAGGAGATCCGATGACTGATCTCGTCGAGCCGAAGGTCCGGGAGGCCACTCTCGATAACCACATCATCGCGGACTGCCCGGACTGCTTCGATCCGATGCTCCTCGGCGACATCTGGATGGAGCTGATCCTCGAGGACGGCCACGACGTCCCGAAGTGTCCCGACTGCGAGCCCGAGGAGTGGCGCGACACCGCAGAGCCGAAGATCGATTCGATCGATCAGTGGGCGCTCGCGGGCGATGTCATCGACGTCGACGGAGGGTACGATGACCGGTAATGCCTCGAGCGGTACTGAGTGGGAGTTCGAGCAGGGCGAGACGCTGGTAGAACAGCAAGGAATCTCACAGATGCCGGGGACCGGCGGCTTTGAGAACGACCCGAGAGAGTACACCGTGAAGCGGCGTCTGCATGACGCTGACGGGGACAAGCGCCTGTACTACCTCGAATGGGAAGTGGAAACCCCCGGCGGACCACGAGTCGAGAATCAACTCTACAACGCCGACCTCGTCCGTCTCCACTATCGCTCAGTAGACACGGCTACTGATCGATCCGGTGGTGAGACCGATGTCTGAGACATATCCCGGTGACGACCATCGGATGCAGTGCTACGACTGCGAGCATCGGTTCGATCGTCGCGATCTCCAGCTCGTCGAGGTCGTGATCACGCACGACGAGGGGATGGGATACGACGAGGTCCCGGTCCCGCTCTGTTCGGACTGCCGCGGTAAGCGGTTCGGATTCTCGTGCCAGAACTGCGGGCTCGTCCACGACTCGAAAGACGACGCCCAGTTCTGCTGTGTGCGACGTCCAGGAGATGCCCCGGACTGCATCAACTGCGGCCGTCGAATGGAGAAAACCGCCTTCGGGTACACCGCCGACGGAGAACCGACGTGCGAGTTCGCCGAGTGCGAAGCGTGCGGAGTCACCTGGGGGAAGTACACAAGTTGGCACGAGCCAGAGGAGGGTCGTTCCGATGAGTAATCTCTGGACGTGTGCCGACTGCGGCCGATCTGTCAACCCAATCGTCAATCCAGTGCAGTGCCCGCGATGCGGCGAGCCAAATCCTAATTCGGGTGGTCTCTCGTGATGCAACTCGAAGCCGACGCGGCCGAGATGGATTGCTGTCTGAACTGTGGCTCGCACGTCACGCCGCAGTTTCGACGGGGTTTCGGAGATCATCGCGATCGCGTCCATCGCTGTCCTTCGTGTGACATCTACGAGAACCTCTCCGCTGGCAGTGCTGCTGGGAAGTTCCTCGAAAGTACCACTCAAGAGGAGGCATCGCGATGAGCGCTGAGTCGTCCTCGTCTTCGTCGACGAAGACGAACGAGACTCGCCTCGAGGCGGCCGACGCGATCGGCGCGGCTCGCGAGGCCGTCGACGACCAGGACTCCAAGCGTCTCGAGCTCGCGGCACTCGCTCAGCTCGCAATCGCACGCCGGACGAAGCAAGAGGGGTGGGACTGAGATGGCCGCTTCGGACATCCCGAGCTCGAAGCACTCCGGCGAGGAGATCGAGGCGATCGTTTGCGATCGCGTCCCCGAGGTCTCGTACGTCCCTGACCGGGTTGCACGGTGGCACGATGCGTGTGTCGACGTGGTCCTGGAGCCAAACGAGGATCTGCTCGGTGTTGGAATCAACCTCCTCGAGGTCGGAACCCCAGTCGAGATCAAAGGCTGCCAGATCGAGTATGCGAACTCGCGCTGTGGGCGTTTTTATATACGCAAACGCCAGCACGAGCGGCTCGTCAAGGAGGCCGGTGCGTACCTTTTCGCGGTGTACAGGCTGCGTGGGACTGATCATCGGGTCGTCGCGATGGCCATCGCGACCGCGACGACCGTTGACGGGTTGATCTCGGACGGCTGGACTACTCGCGAGGATCGATCGGGGGAAGAGGGCTACCGACAGCTCGCCTGGTCGCGCGTGATACCGACAGAGGTGATCCGATGACCGCGTCAGACGGTCCCTCTAGCTTTATGGCAGTTCGCTGTAAAACAGGAGAGCATGAGCTAACCGATCTGCGCTCCGGAAAAGGCGGCGTGCACAACCCCTTTTTCGGACTCAATCAAGATAAGATTACCCCCTCGAGCAGCCGAGGCTCTGTCTTGATCGAGGACAACGTCCGCTTCCCAGTTAGCGCATAGTGGGAGCAATCAGTATGCAAAACGCAACAACAGACACTCAAACCGTACGTCTCGAGAATAGAGTCGCTAACAACGGTGGGTCGCGATGAGCGAGGACCACCCAGCCGAGTCTGGGAAAAGAGCGGAAGCCGAGAACATCATCAGCCCTATTCTGAAAGTGCTGAACAAGCATGGTATCAGGCTCGAGGGCGGGAAAATGGACGGTCTCAACTGGCGAGACGAGTCAGACCGCGAGATGGTTCGTGAGAAGTTTGCCCAGAATGGGCCGGTCGAAGACCCGTTACTCCCCGGCATGGGGCCGGATGGATACGCAGAGAACGCGTATGATGACTGCGGGAATCCACACCCGCACGTGTGTGATGACTGTGGGTGGCACGTCGATTTCGGACGGACGTGCAGCCGATCAGTCTGCGCCCGCTGCGGGGCCGCCTGGAACGCCGACTACGCGAAGAAGAAGGCCGCGAAGATGCGCCGCGTTCGGATCGAGCAGTACAAATCGATGAAGGAGGATCCGAATTGGAACAGGAATATCCTTCTGCACCACCAGATCATCAGCGCGCCCCTCGGCTGGTACTACGATCTCGCCCGCAGCGGATACACGCTCGAGGAGGCAAACGAGGAAACCCGCCAGGTCGTGAAGGACATCCTCAACGAGATGCGCGCCCAGGGAATGCTCATCCGACACGACTACCGAGGGAAGAACGAAGATGGTGAGCTCGAGAAAGACGCCGGCGCCACCGACGACCTGGGCGAATGGAAGCCGCGACTGTATCATCAACTCGACTGGCACGGCGAGGACGGCGTTCGTGAGGAGCTCGCGTGGAACCCGCACTACCACTGTGTCGTCGCGGGTGACTTTTTGAAAGGCGGGGAGATGACCGAGGAGATCGAGGCCGCGACCGGCTGGGTGATTCATCGAATCGCGGACGACAAAGACCGTTCCATCCAGAACGACGGCAAGATGCTCAGGGTTCTGATGTACGACATCTCCCACTGCTCGATCGTGCAGAACGGCGATCAGATGCGCTCGACAGTCTGGGAGGTCGGCTCCTTCGAGGGAGACGGGATCCGAAATAGTTCTCGATTCTCGCCGTCGCCGGCCGACCTGGAGTGGGCCACGAACTGCGCGGAACGAAACGCCTACGAGATGCTCGGGATCAACATCACGTCGACCGAGTGCGGCCAGGAGCTGCCCGGCGTCGACGATCCCGACGAACTTGCGCGCAACATTTTGGAAGAGCTCTATCCCGACGATCCGGGCAAGCGCCTCAAGGTCGACAATGACCTCATCCATCACCACCTACTGGAAGGGAATCTCTCAGTCGAGATCTCCACACACTCCGGCGGCGGCGGTGACGTGACGGTTCGCGACGCCTGGGGCCAGCCGGTTGGAAACGGCGGCTGGGGCGGTAACGTCCCTGACGTTCCGAGCGACCGCCTTTATGAGGGTTCGGATGAGCCCGTCGCTGCGATCGAGCCGATCGCCGACCAGGAGGACGTCGAGATCGACGCCGACCAGGAGGCCAGCAGCGAGGAAGAAGACGAGGGATGCGAATGCTGCACTGGGAAGCTGCGCCCGCTCGAGCAGATCCGTCGCGAAGGCCTGCTTGAGGACGACGAGTGGCTGGCGGACGCTCGTCATGCCGACGCCGCCCTCGAGGCCGACGCCGAACATTCCGACGATCTCGAGCCGTGGCAGGCGGACACGGTCTTCCGCGAGGACGAAGCCGAGGAGGCCGCCGCCGGTTAAGCGTCCTCGGCCCGGTTCGCCAGGTCGCGAGCGACAGCTATTTTCGCCGTTCCCGTTCGTATATTCGTTCATACTCTAATCCCCTGTAGCGAAGCGGGAGCGCCTAGCGCTGGGGGGCCACCCCCCGCCGACCGGCCGGCCGGTGGTAGAATAAGTATGGCCGCAGCGGATTTTTCTAGCGAAAAATCCGCATTACGGGGTCGCTTCGCGACCCCTCACCGCCCCGCAGAAGGCTTGGTGGGGCAGGATTCCGCCGATTTCCCTTATACCGTACCGTTAGTGCGAAGGACCGGGGCGCGAGACTGACAATTGACCAACCTTTGGGGAGAATATGTACGCCTCAATCCTTCTACTGCCGGAATCGGTGATTCAGCGCGTTCCTCCGGGCGCGATCGTAGGGGTAGTAAATAATCTCATGGCATGTGAATATGCTCATGGGCCTAATGCACGGCAGATACAGAGACTGTATCGCCCATATACCACTTGTATCCTGTATTACCAAACGAAAGTATTTTCATGGTTAAGCAATTATTCACATGTATGGTACAAGAACGGACCCGCGACCGTGTCTGGAAGTACAGCCTTGCGCGCACGATTGTGAACGGGGAGTCGGCCAGGCCGGAAAAGATCGCCGAGATCGCCGACGTCTCCGAGCGTACCGCTCGCGAGACATTGAACGTGATCGCTGCCGCCGGCTGGCTCAAGCGAGAAGTATTGGACGATGGGACCGTTCGGTTCGTATCTCCCGATGGCGTTGAGGTTAAAGACGGGATCCTACTATGACGGATAGCGGAATCACGACCCATTGCCAGAAGTGTCGGGAGGAATCAGATACGACATTCGCTTTCGCAGAGTTACATTATACTGATTTTGGTGACGGTGAGACGTTTAGAGACCTGGCGCGGGAACATGGGCTGGAGTACACAGGACAGCACCCCCAGGCAGCTCCTGGAGCCACTTCCCACCAGTGGACTGCCACAGACGGACTCTCACTATGGACTGCGGAAGATCCTACGAGAGAGCGAACAGAAAGCGTGATTACAGCAGATGGGAGGGAAGAGCGAGACAAAACTGGCTACGCTTCGTATCTCTTTATCGAGGGGCCCGCAGCGGCAGCAGAGAGCCTCTTCCGAGATGTTGTTAAGAGTGCGGTATACATCAAAGGAGAATTTCAGCCGCTCCAGACCACAGAGGGGGAATTCATAGCTAGCTACACGGATAATCGATAGATGAGCTATGAACTCACAAATATTGAGTAGGGGATAGCGCCCTAGCGGTGCTTGCTTCTCACCTCGTTCGCTGCTGACTGTTCGTTAGAGGAGATGTACACCCTCGCAGTCGAAATGTCCTCCCAGCCGAGAATCGCCATCAGGGAGTGCGCACTGACTCCGTGCAGGACCAGCAGCGAGGCCGACGTCGCCCGCAGCGCGTGCGGGAACACACGCTCCTCGAGGCCAGCTTCCTCAGCGGCCTGGTTGATTCGACGGTTCACCGTCGCTCTGGACTTCGGAAAGCGATCATACTGGTCTGCGAACTCCTCGATGCACATCTGGGTCCGGACGTCGAAGTCGAACGGAACCGCTCGTGATCCCGCGGACGTCTTCGGATTCCAGCGCTCTTCGAGGGCCTCTTCCATCGTGATGTTTGTCTCCTCTTGTTTTTTCTTCGCCATCTTCTCGAGCGTCGCCTCGTCGAGATCGTCGACGACGTCGGCGCCGTGCTCGTCGCGGATCTCCTCTTTCGCCTCCTCGAGGGAGAGGTTGATCGTCTCGATCCGGTCTCGCGCCCGGCCTCGGCAGTAGCCACAGACGCCGCCGTCGCTCCCGAAGTCGCACTCATCGAACTGCGGGATCTCGATGACCCGTTCGTAGAAATTGATCCAGTCCGTACGGAGGTGCGCGATCTCGCCGGCGCGCAGCCCCAACTTCGCTGCGAGGTGGATCACGAGCCGCGCCTCGAAATCAAACGGCTCTTTCAGCTCTCGAGCGCCGCGGAGCAACAGCTCGAACTCCCGTTCGTTCAGCGCGAACTCGCGGCTGTGCGTCCGATCGGACGCCATCACTCTGCCCTCCAACACGCGACACGGATCGCCTCAAGGATCGTGGCGAGTGCGTCGACCTCGCTGCTGGCCTGGATCTTCTTCGGCCGGTCAAAGAACCGGACCACGCCGTAGGAGTCCAGCAGCGGCGCATGGCTCTGGAGCAGCGCGATGTACACGCGACGACGGTGTTTCCTTGAGACCTCGTCCGGTGTGATCCCGGCCTCCGCTGCGGCGATCGCCTCGGCGAGCTCGCTGACGTCGACGACGATCTCTCCGCGATGGTCGGTTTCGTCGACGGCGGCCAGTTCGCGGATGAGGACACGGCGCCGTTCGTTGCTGATGATCTCGTGTGCCTCTGCTGGTCGCAGTCCCAGCTTCAGTGACGCGAACAACGCGAGTGTCTCGTCGTCGACGTCCATCAGCGCCACCCCGCTATCGATTTGATCGTTTCCGAGTCGACCAGTTCCGTGAGGATCACCCGGTCACCGGCGTAACTCGGCACGATCACGATGTAGCCCGCGGCCTCGAGGTCCAGGAGGACATCATCGAGGAGGGTCTGGGGCAGCTGCGTCGCGTAGAGGATCCGCTGTCTTCGCTCTCGACCGCCGTTTCGTCGCAGGCAGTCGAGCACGTCCTGTGCGTCTGAGTCGGTCTGTACGCCAGAGTTATCACTCCTGGCGTTCGTATCGTCTCTCGTCGTCATCGTAGGCGGCACAGGGGTTCGGTGTCTTCAGCACCGGGTCCCGTTCTCGTGGACCTCCTGTGCTCGAGAGAGGATTGTCGATATACCATAAAAAAGGCTTGTATTTCTACACGCAGTTTAAGTAATCTGTGTCGGAATGTAGGACTCAACGCTGTATCCACTTTGGGAATGTTAAATTCCAGCCTAAGGTTTTATCCGTCACCCCTTCATACTCGTTGATATGTCCCTCTCAGACGACTACGCACAAGCCCGGGTCAGGTCCCTCCGGGAACGGATCGACGGACCACCCGATAAACGTGAGACCGATCTCTCCGATGCCGATCGGGAGGTCCTCATCGAATTCGATGAAGAGATCAGACGGATCAACGCTGCCCAGAGCCGATTCGGCGGCTACCAGCACTCGAACCTCCTGAAACAGACGCTGATGCTTGCACTCGAGACCGGGGAACTCGCGGCATCCCTCCAGGAGGGCGAGCGTGGCCAGGCGGCCGTCGACGAGATGCTGATGTGGATCGATGACCAGGACTACAGCGGCTACTCGAAGCAGTCCCCGCTCTCGGCGCTGCGCGTCTTCGCCGAGCTCCTGATCGACGGCGATCGCCCCGAGCGCTTCGAACGGATCTCGCCATCGAAGGACGTCGAACGCGACCCGGCGCCGAAGCCGGGGAACATCATCCGCTACACCGACGTCGTGCTGATGGTCAAGGGCCTGGACCATACCCGCGACAAGGCCTTGGTCATGCTCCAGTGGGACGGCGGCCTGCGGCCGATGAGCGAACTCTGGGACCTCCAGTACCGCGACGTCCACCTCCTCGAGGACAAGATCATGCTCTCGCTGCCAGCAGACACGAAGACCGGGCGGCGCGAGGTCGTCATCTCGGTCGGGGCGCCGTTCCTGCGGAAATGGATCGAAGAGGAGCATCCCGCACATCACGAGACAGAGCCGGGGATGCAGCCGGAGACGTACATCTGGACGAAGCTGAACAAAAACGACTGGCTCGGCTACAGCGCGCTGTCGACCGTCTTCGACAAGGCCGCCGACCGGATCGACTTCGAGAAGGACAACTCACCGCAGCACTTCCGCCGATCGGCAGCATCGATCCTCGCTGCGCAGGCCACCATCAACGAGCGGGACCTCCGCAGCCGCTTCGGCTGGGCACCGAACACTGACTCCCCAGAACACTACATCGCGGCCTTCAGCGAGGCGACGCACACGAGCGTTCTTCGCGCGCGTGGCCACGACGTCGAAGACATCGAAGAGACCGAAGACACGGCGCCGATCCGATGCGCATCGTGTGAGACCTGGACGCCGCGCGGCCTGGACCGCTGCATCCACTGTCGTCATCCGATCGACGCGGAGATCGAGGCCGTCCAGCACACGGTCACGAACCCGGCCGCCCCCGAGAAAGGGCTGCGGCAGATGATCATCGACGGCGATGTCACCTCCGACGATCTCCGCTCGGTCCAGCGCCTCGAGAGCGTCATCCAGACCGAACCGCAACTGTTCGACCAGCTGGAGCAGATCATCATCATGGCGGAGGCGCTCGAGGCCGAACGTGAAGAGACCGGGGAGACCGCGATGGCGACGACGGTCGGCGGGGCGATCGCGTGGCTCTCCGGGGCCGCGACGTCGGCGGCGCTGGCCTGGGCCCGGACGAAGGACAAGGTCCTCCGCGCACATCCGGAGTTCGATGGGTACCCACCAGACCGACCGACGGCCGCGAAGATCGGCGTCAGTTGGCTCCTGCTCGCTGGCATCGCTCTCACGATGACCTACTGGACCGGATCGCTGCAGGACCTGGCTGCGGGCGATCCAACGCAGGTAATCGCGGTGGCGATCGCTGCGCTGCTCGGAGGAGTGACGATTAATCGGATCACACCGAGCGCGGAGGATGCAGTTGCCGCGCTGCTTGAAGAAATTCGAGTGAGTTAGGATCTGGGGCTGTTCATCCACTCCGGCGAGTAAAGGACGACGTTCGTCCGCGAGAACGCGTGATAGTGGCTCCAGGGCGTCACGCCGACCTCGAGGCCCCAGTGCTGCGCGAACTCGAAGATGTCGAACCAGCCGTTGCGTATCGTCTCGCCATCCGGCGCTGCGGTCCTCGAGACGCTTTGGATCTCCGGCATCGAGATGTGCATCGAATATAAAACCGGCTCGCCGTCATCGAGCCAGAGCGTCGCGTGATCGCTGTGCGGCGCCGCGTGGGGCGGATCATCGCGACCGCCGACTGCCTCCTGTTCGCGATGGATCCACGAGCGGGCGGACGTCGACCCGCACTCGCACTCGTCGGCGCCGGTGATCTCGCGGCGGATGCAGGCAGTGTCGGCGGCCTCATCGACGCCCCATCGTCTCTTGAAGCCCTCTCGGAGATGGTCCTCGAGGGCGTCGGCGAGCGCACGGAGGACATCCTCCCCTGGTTCGTGATCGGCGTCGGTGTACTCCTGGACGACGTCGACGAACTCGCTGTACTCTTCCGATGGAAAACGATTGAAGCGATTCATCTGCGTATATGTTTCCGTTTACGCAAACGCAAACGATTGAAGCGATTCATCTGCGTATATGTTTCCGTTTACGCAAACGCAAACGATTGTGTTAGACGTTTTGCTGAGCGTGCTTCCCGATCGCCTCGCAGTGGGGAGTTCTCGCTCATCCAATCACCTGTTTGCTGCCGAGAATCGCTATCCAGATGACCAGACACGCGACTGCTACCGGGAACGAACTCGGGAACGCGATCACAGTCGGAATCCACACTCCGATCAGAGCGATTGTCCCCCATCGTTCGAGGCGGCTTTCTCGAGCACGTTCAATCCGCGTTGGAGACTTCTCGCCAGTAGTCATAGCGTAGCCTCCCGAAACAGTTGATCCGGCGTGTGAGTGCTTTCCTCGCGTTGCTTGCAGACTGGACACCAGTTTGGCCGGTCCGAGTCCAGCAGTACGACGTTGCACTGGTTGCAGGCCCAGACGCTGTTTCCGGTGCCCTGACCAAGTCGGGATGGGGATTCCTCACTGGGCATTCCAATCACCGTGGGGCTTCAGGTCCTTCTCCTCAATCTCGCAGTCACCCATCAACGAGGCAGCCTCTCGGTGGCTCTCTGCACTTTCCTCGCTCTTGTGGACGCCGAGTATCTCGCAGCGACCGAGATCGCTGTTCGCGGCTGGCCGGTACACGACGTACACATATTCGATTCGATTCCCTTTGACGTCCGTCTCCGGCTGTTCAATACGTGTTTCCTCTGAATCGTGTGGCTCGTTCATATATTGTTTATGATTGCGTTTACGCAAACGCAAACGATTCTGTTAGACGTTCTGCTGAGCGTGCTTCCCGATCGCCTCGCCCAGTTGGTCCATTATCTCCGGCGCCGCCTCCTGGAGGCCGACGCGGAACGCCAGTCGAGCGATCTCCGACCGATCGAACTCGTCGGAGTGGTCACGATTGAGCGCGTCCTCGAGGGCGTGGCCGACGTCGACCATCTCATCCTGGTCGGCCTCGTCGAGCGCGGCGAGCAGCGCGGCGATCGGCTGGTCGCGAACGGCGATCGTCTTCGGTCGATCACCGGATTCGACCTCGGTGATCGCGCCGACGATCTCGTCGACGAGGTCCTCATCCGAGTCGTTGTTCGATTCGTCGAGCCGATCTCCTTTCTGGGTCGCGTCTCTGAGTTCATCGAGGTCGCTCATCAGTTACCACCTAGTCGTTTCTGCAGCGCTGAGGCGTTTTCCATGAATGCATCTCGTGCGCGCGTCGCCGTCGACGATGGCTCCTCGAGGGCGAACACAGTCTGGCCGGCGTCGGCAGCGTTCCGGATGTCCTGCGAGACCGGGACGTGCGCCGGCGCGATCGCGTCTTCGTACTCCTCACCAAAGTCCTCGAGATACTCCGTCGCGAGCTTCGTTCTCGAGTCGACCTTGTTCGGGAGGATCATCGCGAGCTCAACGTCGACGTCGAACTGGTCCTCGATCTTATCGAGGTCGCGTCGCAGCGCCGTGGCCTGTTCACTCTCGAACGGCCCCATCTCGACCGGCGCGATGACGTTCTTCGTCGCCCAAAGCCCGTTGTAGGACACGTTATTCGTCAGCCCCGGGAGGTCGATGATGACAACGTCGTACAGTGGATCGATGAACTCGTCAAGGAACTCCTCGAGGCGAGAGTAGCGCTCGCGAGCGTCGTCGATGTTTCCGAGATCTGCGTCAAGCGAGTCGAGCCCCGGATGTGCGGGGATCAGGTCGACGCCCTCGCCGGTTTCGATGATTAGGCTCTCAACGGCCGCGTCGCCCAGCTTCGAGGCGATTTGTCCCCACTCCTCGGCGAATACCGTCGAGATGTTCGGCCAGTCGTCGTCGGCTTCGATCTGGTCCTGGACGTCGCCCCAGACGCCGAAGTGTTTCGCGAGGTCCCCCTGTTTCCCGGCGAGGTCGATCAAGAGGACGTCTTCTCCTTGTTCGGCGAGACCGACGCCGAGATGCGCTGCAGAGGTCGTTTTACCAGTTCCCCCCTTATCGAGGAAGGTCGCTGCTCGTTTGCTATTGTTATACATTTGCGTTTCCGTTTGCGCAAACGTTTGCGCATAACTTAAAAGTATTCCTACCAGTCGCGGCCAAAGCTCTGTATAGCCATATACAGTTTAAAACGTGGAAAGGGCGGCTACGGCCTCTGACAGTGCCAAGAGTGGGGGATGAGGGAGGGCAACTGGTGATGGTCGGGTGGATGGGTGGAGATGTGGATTCCCTGCTTCCCGTGTGAGCGTGAGAC
>NZ_CP084477.1 GCF_020405225.1 Natrinema sp. DC36 | reverse complement strand
GATGTCTAAGTGATGTGGATAACTGACTCAGATATCTTAGGCGTCTAAGTTACGAGTCTAATTTTTCGCCTCCGGGTTGGATGTATTGTATCCCCATCGAACTAACTGATCAACGACGGAGCCTGGATCTCGCATAGCGGCTAATAAACAAGCTTCGCGAAGATCCGCCCGATAGATATTTTCACCTAATCGGTCTTCAATCGTGTTCTGAAACTCAACCAGTTGGCGGGCGGTCTCTTTCTGCATATGGAGTTGTTTCGTCACATCCCGATCTTCAACCGCCGACCCCCGCCGATAGATCCATGGGATAGACACGTTTTCTGGATCCATCTCCGTGGCCGGCTCAGAGTTTGCATAGTCGATAAGAGTAGTCCAATGCTCAGAAAGGTGGTGAAGGCCAGTTTTCGATAGGCTTCCGCTGATCACATCGAAACTGAACTGGCCCGACTCATGCGCAGCGACACCGATAACAGGGCCATGTGCAGACGCACCCTCCAGTAAACTGTCGTTCTCATCAAAAAGATAGTCTGCTGCCACGAGAATAGGTTGACAGTCTGCAGCAGCATAGTCCCTCAGCTGCGACGGGGAACCGACTGAGTCTCCAAGGGTGGTTTTGACCTCGAAGGCGTACTTTGCAGCCGTCTCAACGCTGTAGTCGTTCTTCTTGATTAGCATCACGTCAACACGGCGCTCCCGACCGTCAACTGTTACCTCTGCTTCCTCACGGACCTCGACGTTGGTCCCACTCTCCTCGAATCTCTCAGAATACGACTGAAGTGACTCGAGTAGGGCACGCTTCAGTACGTCGTGGTCAATTGCCACTTCAGTCATCCTGACCACCATCGACCTTGCAAACAACCTCCTGTAGCTCCTCGAGGAGATCTTCGTGATGCTCAGCGAGATGTTCGACGTCTTCCCGGAGCTGGCCATCGATCCGAGAGCGGACCCTCGAGATACTCTCATACTTCCGCTGGTCGCCGTTCTCTCCCGCGATATTCGCCCGTTCGGTCTCTGTCAGTAGCGCTCGTACCATACAGGTTGCTATTATCTGCAACCACTAAAGGTTGCTGGTATGCTGCAACGTTGCAATATATAACAAGTATTAAGAGGGTATAGTGCATACTACTGAATGTAGGAGGAAGCGCGGACGCGTGAAATCCTGCGGAGGTGAGAAAGAAAATGAACGAAATATGCGATCGGTGTGGGTTCGAAAACGATCCGTTCCGCGACGTGCGCTTCTGGGCTGGTAACTGGGAAGCGCCTGCGGGTGCGGACGTTGACACCTACAACCTGATCTGTGACGACTGTCACGCCGACCTCGAGCGCAACTAAAAGTCGGCGTCAACACTCCATATTTCTTCGGGTGTGGCGTCGGCACCTGCGATCTCGCGGATAGGAAAAGGCAGTCAGTCGCGATCGGCTTCGGCTTCGAACTCGCGTTCCTCGAGCACGTCGACGACGTCCTCTGTGTGGAGATGGACGCGTCGAAACACGGTCCGGTCGCCATCCGAATAGAGCCGTTCCTGCTCGAGCGTTTTCTCATCGCGATCGTCGTCGACGACGCCACGCGAACGGAACGCGTAGGCCTGCGTCGTCCCATCGCTGAAGTGTGTCGCCCGGATCGACCACTTCTCGTCGTCCCAGCGCTCGCGAGCAGCGGCCTCGAGGCGCTCGAGCGTCTCCTCGCGGCCGTCCAGTTCGTGGTCACCGTCAGGCATCGGGCTCTCCCCCCTGTTGCTCGTCGTCCTCATCGTCCACCTGCACGACCTCTCGAGACTCGCGACCGGCCTCAGTGTCCGGCCAGTCGCGCCGTTGATACTCGCCGGCGTGTTCGCTGTTGACGTGATCGCGGAGCTCCTCGATGTCGTCAGTCGTGAACGAGCAGTCGTCCGGCGAGGGGCAGGACCAGCGGTCGCTCGAGTCGGTGTCAGTCATCGCGACCTCGTTCCTCGAGATATTCCTCGATACGCTTCTTGGTCGGCACGACCGGCTCGATCATGTCGCCAGGGACCACCGTTACGTCGATGCCGAGCGTGTTCTCGAGTGAGGCCTCGTACGCACACCGGCAGTAAATATCGGCCTTGACGTAGATCTCGTCACCGAGAACGACCTCCTCAATCAGGTAGTATTTCGACCGTTCGTCGATCGTGTCGTGGATATCCTGTAGAATCTGACGCGCCTCGTCGCGCTCGACTTCGATCTCGTGCACGTCGAGTGTCGTCGCGTCCCGGATCTCGCGTCCGGACGCCAACGGCTCGACCGATGCCGTATCGATGCGCTCGTATCGCCAGGTGAGTACCGGCGGAAGGGCGTCATTCATGGTCTACTACCTCGAGAGCAACGGCGAGAGCGATTAAATGCAACGCCTGGTCGTACCAGATCGGGACGGCGTCGTTCCACCGTCGGGAGTCGACCACAAAGTGTGACGCCCACAGGATCGCGAGGAACGCCGCTGTGCGTCGTCGCGACCAGCCGGCCCCGATGACCGGCGGTAGAAACGCGGCCGTGTAGACCGTGACGTGGGCTGCTCGAGCGAGTCGTGAGTCGAACTTCTCGGCTGCCATCCAGTCCGATTGTAAGGGGAAGTCGCCAGCAGCGTGGGCAGCGAGGAACGCGAGAGCGTGGCGATCGTCAGTCATCGCGACCACGCTCCGTGACCCACAGTCGCCCCATCGGTGAGAGGCACGGCTGCATCCGATTCCCTCGCTGGACGCGTTCGATATACCCTGCATCCTCGAGTTTCTCGGCGTTGTACTGAACTTTGCTCCGGAACGAGTCTCCGAGATCTCCGTCGACCATTCGATGGGCGAGTTGGCTGATCGACCCGACGCCCTGGTTCTCCGCGAGCGCCTCGAGGACCTCAACTGCCGTGTCCGACAGCTGTGGATCCGCGACGAGCGGGAGTTGATCGTAGCCGCCGGTGGTCGCCTGGTACGCGTGGATCCGCGATCGTGCAGCTGGCCGTTCGGCCGCGATGGTCGAGGCCGCCGTCGCGATCGCGTACCCGGACTCGGTCGCGTTACACCAGACGCGGTTGTCGGCGTCGAGTTCCTCCCGGATCGTGTCGGCGACCTCGAGGTACTGATCGTCGAACGAGTCGGCAGCCGTCCGACTCGTGACGACGCCCAGCAGGTCCTCGAGATAGCGATCGTACTCGTCGGTCGATTCGGGGTCGGTCTCAACGATCCGGACGCGGTCGGCTGGGAGTCGGTCCTGCGTGATCGGGAGGATCGTCTCGGTCGCACCCTCGCCGATCACGATGACGTGGACGGCCTCGGTGTCAGTCACCGCCATCACCCATCCAGCTGAGGGCCGCGTCGAGATCGTCCCCATCCGCGGTACGACCTTCGACGGCGTCATCGATTCCCTCGAGGACGCCTTTCGGGACCAGAAGCGTTCCATCGTCGTCCCGCGGAAGTTCACCGTCGGTCACAGTCGATCAACCTCCTCGAGGGCGATCGCCGGCTCGTCGAGGACCGCGTCGACGCGGATCGAGGCGACGCGCCCGGCCATGTGATGTTGCAGATCGACCGTTCCGTACCGATCCTCGTAGTGACACCGGCAGATCGTCTCGTCGTGGATCACGGCCTCCTGCTGGAGCAGTGCTCGAGCGAGGTCGACGGTCCCGGTCACGCGGTAGAGTTCAGTGCGGTTCTCAGTCCGACTCGCGTAGAAGACATCGCCGTCGTGCGCGAAACGGTCGACGAACCGGATGTCGGGGAGATCGCCGGCCGAAGGCTGGGTAGCGACGCCCATCACAGATCCTCCATCAGCTGCTCGGTCTTCTCGCGCTCCGCTGCGGCCTTCCGAACCGATTCAATTCCATCGGTATTCAGGTCGACCATCATCTCGCCGTCGCGCCGGTCCTTCGTGACGATCTTTCGGCGCTCGAGTTCTGAGGCGGCCTTCGAGACGTCGGTCGTCGTCGATACGCCCAGCCGTTCGGCGACGGATTCGTAGGAGACGGGGCCGTTCTCGGCGATGATCCCCGCGAGGACTCCTTTGACGTAGCGCGGCGACGCCGAACACTCCTCTTTCGCGGCCTCGAGCGACGCCTGGACCGCGTCCACGTTCAAGAAGTCCTCGTAGGACTCGAGACGCTCGTCGATCTCGGCGTCGGTCTGGGCCCGAAGGCGCTCGTTCTCTGCCTCGAGGTCGTCGATCCGCTCGCGGAGTCGGTCGACGTCAGCGCTGTCGGCCTCGTGGTCGCCCGCAGCGGGCGACGGTACCGTCGTCTCGACCTCCACGCCCAACACGTCACGGGCCTCCTCGAGTCGCGTCTCGATCTGCTCAGCGCGTTCGATGCGATCCTCGGCGACCTGCAGCCGGTCGACCTCGCGCTCGAGTTCGTCGACGCGATCGCGCAGCTGGTCACGCTCGTCGACGACGTCTTCGAGGCGTGACTCGAGGTCGCGGATCTCCTCGTTCTTCGCCTCGATCTGGGCGTCGAAGTCCTCGGGGACCGCCTCCGTGTCGCCGCCCTGTTGCAGTGCGTTGGCCATCTGCTGGGCTGCATCGGCGATGTTCTGCTGGTTCTCGAGTTCTGCTTCGAGCTCTGCGATCCGCTCGTCCTTCTCGTCGAGGCGCTCCTCGAGGCGGGCGACCTCGTCACGGCGCTGGTCGGCCCGGTCGGAGATTTCCTCGAGCTCGCCGAGCAGGCCCTCGTCGAGCCCCTTCAGTTCGGGGCGCTCAACGGACTCGAGGCCGGGCGTCGCGCCGGCATCGAAGGTCCGCTTCCGTCGCATCTGGACGCGCTCGACGTCGGCCTCTCGCCAGTCGGCCTGGAGGAAACCCTCCCCGTCCGCAAGGTCGCCGACTGCGTCCGCGGTGTCGCCGTCGACGACGCGCCGGACAACTTTCGTGTCGTTGTCCCAGGTGAGTCGATGCCAGAGCAGCCAGTTCGCCTGCGTGATGAAGTCCTTCTTGACGTCGGCGGGGCGCTGGCTGATCCCGGCGATCCCGAGGCCATGCTTCCGACCGCGCTTCGAGATCTTGATCAGCATCTGCCCGACGTCGTCCAACCCGCCGCCCTCGGGAACGTACTCGTGGATCTCCTCGACGACCAGCAGGAACGGCGTCTTCAGCTCCTTTTCCCGAGTGAAGAGTTCACGAGCTGTCTCCCGGATCAGGTTGTTCGCGACGTCCTCCTCGAGGTAGCCCGAGACGTCGAGGATGATCGGGACACCGTCCTCGAGGGCGAGCTGGGCGAGCCGGCCGGCGTGTTCGGGCCCGACCTGGATGTCCGCCTGCTCGTCAGCGCCGGCGTGCAGGATCTCGTACTGCTCCTTGAGGCCGTAGTACTCGCCGTCCGTATCGACGATCAGCACCGGGTAGCCCGCCTCGAGGAGTTCCTCCGCGACGACGCTCGCCGAGTTGGACTTCCCAGAGCCCGACTTCCCGGTCACGAACGCGCGGCCGGTGAGTAGTTCGACGATCGGGAGCTCGACCGCGGCGCCGTCGACGGTCTCGCCGATCGTGATCGTTTCCTTCGTTTCGGTGGCGGTGTCGCCGCCGTCGGTTTCAGCTGTGCTCATGCTGATACACTCCGATTGTGCGCCGACCGGCATACTGAGGGTTTGAGGGCCTGTACGCCAGGTTTTTGGTTCGGGGGCAGTTGGCCATAGTATGGAAGCAGTTACATTCACAGATGATGCGATCGTGGTTGAAGCTGGCTCGTGGGCTGAACCGCTCGCCCGGGCCGCGAAGGGGTTGGACCTGCCAAAGGAGTACTGGAGCTATCTCGGACAAGAACTGATAGAGGCCGGTGAGGGATTGGCAGAAGCTTTTGATCCCCTGACCTGGGTATTGGCTCAGGTTGCTGTTATCGCCCTGCTCTCTGCTATGCAATATTCGATTGTCATTCAAAAGAGCATCAGCGCCGCTGCTGAATTGGGTGTCACTGCAACGGCAAAATTGAGCAGCGAGTGAGGCGCGACACCGGTTCTGCTTAATTCCACCTATAACGCTCAAGGACTGATCGCTCTCGGTCATAGCGCAACACCTTCTACGCGGTTTCGGTTCCGGATGCTGTGACAGTCCGAGCAGAGCATGACGTGCGGGTGGTCACAGTCAGGACCTGCTCGGTCCGGGAGATCGTACTCTTCGCGATGGACGTCGTCCCGCGAGAGATCGAACGCCTTCCCGCAGAGCGTGATGCCGCGAACGCCCTCGAAATGTGTCCCCCAGCCGTCATTCGCCCGGATAATCATCGTCGTCACTCTGGATCACCGTCCTCGTGGACGACCGCCATGACCGCCTCGAGCACCTCCTCCCGAACCGACTGCCCACGAGTCACCCAGTAGTCCGCGAGTTCCCGGAACGTCTCGGCTGGGATCTCGCAGCCGGCCGCTGTCGGATGTCCACCGCCGCCCAGCTGGTCGGCGATCTCGTGGCACCGTGCGAACGTCTCGCGGTCGGAGTGGCTGTAGATTCCCAAGCCGCCGTGGGTCTTGCAGATCACTGCGATGTCGTGACCCATCTCTTCGACGAGGTCGTTCCCGATCTGACTCGAGCGACCGCCTCGGATGTACGTGATCCCGACCGAGTAGCCACCGACCCCGTACGAGGATCGATTCTCGATCGCGGCCTGCTCAAGCTCCCGATCGCGCTCGAGGCGCTCGTCGATTCGGTCGTCAACGCTGTCGGGCCAGTCGACGCCGTGTTTCAGGACCGTGTCGATGTACTCGTCGACGTCGGCGATCGTCGCGAAGACGTTGAGCCGCTCCGAGCGCGGATCGTCTCGGATCCAGAGGTCGATATCCTTCGTGACCTCCGCGAGCTCCTGCAGATACGGATCGAAGTCCGCAGGGATACCGCCGCCATCGTAGTGCTGTCCGAGGTCGCGGGCCAGCAGCGAGGCCGCGCACTCGTCTTCGTCGACGACCAGTGTGACGCCGGCGCGCTCGACCGCGTCGCGGGCGTCGTCGCTCCACTGGTGGTGATCGTACCAGATGACGTCAACGCCGGCCTGCTCGAGCGGGAGCAGGTGTGCCTCAATGTGGCGGTCGTTCGCTGCCAGGTCCACGATGTAGACCGTCGTGTTCGAAGTGACGTCGCCGGCGAGGTCGTCCAGGGCGTCGCGGAGACCGTAGGCCCCGTGATAGCTCACGGGGAGGACGACCGTATCAGGGCCGCAGTAGTCCACGACCAGGGCGGCGCTGGAATAACCATCTGCGTCCGTATGGCTAAGAACCACTGTAGATGGCGTGTCCGACAGTTTCCGCCGAAACTCCTGCCGGGTTTGGTCCCTTTCCACCGAATCCGGAATGATGTGTTCTGGCTGGGGCGTCTGTACCCATTCATCGCGGCTGAGATTCTCTCGGCTGAATAGTTTGTCGTCAATCATGGTTCGACGTGTGTCCAGATGTTCTCTCGTCCGATTTCGCCGATGTTCGTCTTGTGAACACCATACTCTCCAGCAAGCTGCCGTGGGTGGATCCCGTCGGCCAGCTTTTGTTTGATCTCCCTAACTTCATCGTCGGTCAACTTCGCCGACGGATTCTTTTCGCCAACTGCGTCTGGTTCAGGGTGTCTCTCCCGATCCCACATATCCTGCATATTGTCGGATGCGTCGCCAGCGTAGAGGTGCTCAGGATTGACGCACTTTCGATTATCGCAGTGGTGAAGGATCATCTGGTCTCCCGGGTCGCCGTTCTCGAGTGTGTATGCAACCCGTTGCGCGTTCTGATACCTACCCTCGAAATAGATCGAGCCATAACCAGTTGAAGAGAGTGCCGCAGTCCACTCCCAACACTCGTCATGGTCACCGTCATTGACCTTACTCCAAAATCGTGTCTCGGTGTCGGCTTGACGTGGCTTCTTAATGTCGAATCTCCGGCACCACTCAATTACAGTCCGGCGGTGGCATCCGAAGAGTGCAGCAACCTCCCTCTGCATCAGGTCGTGCTCGATGTAGAGTAACCAGAGGAGGTCCTTGTCGCGCCATGGCTTTTCCTCAACAGACTGTACGTGAATATCGCCGCCGGACTCCACCTCAATCATCGATATCACTGTCTGAGATCGCTTCTTGCGCTCGCTCGAGCGCTGCGCGTGCCGCGTCTGGATCGCCGCGTTCGAACGCTGCTTCGATCTCATCCAGAGCGTCGGCAACCGTCTCGAGTTGGTCGCGTTCGGGCGCACCAATCTCGTCACGCCCCTTATCTGTGAGTTCGTAGAGGCCACCGCCGATATTCTCGACAAACTCGGCCGCGTTGAGTAGTTGGAGCCGGTTCTGTACATATTGCCGAGAGTAATCCAGCTTATCGGCGAGATTCTGCGGCGAATTTCGCCCTTCGGTAAGTGTGTTGAGGATTAACCCGTCGGCGTCGTTGGGTTCGTGGGCCATTTTCAGGTTCATTTCTCTGCCCTCGACTTGACTATGCTCCTTGACGGATTAAATGTTTGGTATAGCTAATACGCGTGTACTTGACGAAGCAAACATTTATAGTAATGGAGCCTGTACTGTTGAGTAAGCACGGAACGCCTCGGAGAATCTGAGGCCGGTGCTGAAGACACCGACCCCGTGCTGGAAACCAGCAATGAACGATCAAACGCGAACCCTCGAAACGGTTTCGGAAGCACAGGAGGCCGACCAATGACGCGCAAATGTAAACAGTGCGGGCAACTTACGGGCCCGAACCGCCGGATCTGCCACGACTGCTCCCTCGAGAACCGCCACGGCGTCCCCTCGGATCACTTCGAAGACGACGAAGACGATCAAGAGGACGGCGTCGAGACGAAGCGCGTCGAGTGTACCGCCTGCGGAACGGAGTACGACCACGACGGTGACTGTGCCTGCCCCGACTGCGGGGCACGGCGACGACGCTACATCGGGCCGATCGGCGGGCAGGCAGTTGCGACCGATGGGGGTGTGGACCAATGATGGTCCGCGACTACGATCACGTCGCGCAGCGCGCAGAGGCGCTCGAGCGCGAGGGCGCGAAGGAGATGCGGAAGCTGGCCGAGGCCAAAGCCACATGTGGTGCAGAGCACGTCGACGGCACTGACGGCTCGGAGATCATCGTCGCACCGGACGACGGCCTGCGTGCTGACGGGGGTGAGAAACGAGACAGTCCCCAGCCGATCGGCGTCGGCGATCACGTCCAGGACGAACAGAATCCAGACGCGACGATGCTCGTGGTCAACCTCGACACGCTCCAGGCCGACGCCTACGAGCTCGAGGACGGCCTGACCGTCGCGGACGTCAATACGGAGTACCCATCGAATGACGACGTCGTCGAAGTCGTCTACCCGCAACGGACTGATCTCAATCTCGAGGAGAAGAAACGATGCGCGTTCCCGAAGAGTCGGCTCGAGGTCGAGAACCGCGTCCACGATCGCGACGGTGCCGGCGACGACGGAGGTGAGGAGTAATGCAGGCCCGGAAGCGACTCAACGAACTCGCTCACAAGCGTGCGGACGCGTTCGACGCAACGATCTGCCACAACAACGTCTACGAGGCAGTCCAGGGCCACCATGATCACGGGGCCGGCCTTGAACGGTACGTCTCGGTTACGGAGGAGGTCTACGAACTCTCGGCCGACGAGGATCTTGATGACCGCCGACTGGACATCTTCGGCGCTGCGGAGGAGATCAACGACCACATCGATGACGTCGTCGACGAAGTCATCGCCGCCGCACTCGTAGATCTGCTCGAGGTCGTCGACGACTGGGACGATGCTTGGAGCGACGACGAGATCGCGGACGCGAAATGCGAGGCCCGCGACTGGCTGCAGGGCCATTCCGAGGCCGCGAAGCGCGCCGGCGTCTGGGAAGAGGTGACCGCGTGATGGCGGCCGCCGAGTCCGCCCACGATCCTGCAGCCGGGATCGACGAGGCAACGCTCACCCGCGATCGTCGCGCGGCCGAGCAGCCTATGGGAATCTGGCAGATCGCCGAGGACCTCTGGGGCGTCGGCTCTGGCAGTGGTCCGAAGTACTCAGAGTACCTGGTCGATCTTCGCGAAGGGCGATGCACGTGCGACGACTGGCGCTATCGCGGCGAACCCGGCAGTGGGCAGATCGCCCGGTGCAAGCACGCAAGCCGTGTCCTCCAGGCGCTCGGTCGGATCGAACCGCCGGTCGACGCCAACGCGAGCTCGGAGCTCGAGGCCCAGCGCTCGAGGTGGTCGGCGTGAGCATCCAGACTGCAAACCTCGAGGCGGCCGCCGAAGCCTTGCCCAGGCACCCGACGGTTCACGATGCCCGCCTCGTCGATCGGCGCGACTACGACGGTCGACGCGTCCTCGAGATCGTGCTGGGTCCGGAGGTCGACCGTGTCCCGCCAGGCGTGCTGCGGTCGCTAGCCGAATCGGACTGCGGGATCGAAGCAGTGCAGCAACAGGGCGCGTTCCTGATCGCCGTCGTGACGTAGTCGGACGTTTGTTTTCTCGCGGTGTGTTTCAGCGGACACCGGATACAGCTGTGTGTTCAGTCTTAACCAACGCTCGAGAATAATCGCGGATCGTGTTGGTTAAGATTGTAACTGTCTTGGACTATCCAGAACATTTACCAGTTGCAGTGCAAATACCTGCTCGTGAAACTAACATTCAAATCGATACTGGGGTACTTGCTCGGCATTCCGATCTTGCTGTTCGGAGTGCTCGCGCTGGTCACAAGCGTGATCGGTGGGGTCGTGCTGATCGTTGCCGGCGTCATCGCAGTCCCGAAGACACGGCGGGTGTTGCAAAGCAAGACGGGAATCGAATTTTCGACAGGGGCAGCAGCGGGGATCCCGACAATCCTAATCCTAATCGGGATTGTCGCGCTCGCGATGGCCACTGCTGGGACGACTAGTGCACCCGGTGGAGAGGTTTCGAACGTCTCGGTCGAACACCAGGGCCTCAATACCGATGCCGATCAGCCCACACACCAGCTTGGTGTGACGTACAATACGCGCGCTCAGTCTGCAGTGAATCCAGATCCGGACTCGATGTCGCACTACTCGAGCGACGATGGGCAGAAGTTCCTTGTCGTCCGAATGGAGATCGAGAATCGTGGAGATGGTGAGACCGAACTGACGCCACGACTCTTCCAGTTCGAGTCTGACGGTGTCGTCTACGACTACCAGGGCCTGTTCGGGAGTAGTAATGGGCTTAGTGGCGTCTCGCTTCAATCCGGTTCTACGTACCAAAGCTGGGTCGTTTTCTCGCTCCCAGAGGATGCTACCCAGGGCACACTACGTGCAAACAATGAAGCATACTACGACGAGACCGTGTCGGTCTCCTTCGAGCACGACGGGTCGATGCCGATCGAGATGGGGACATAGTCATTCTTCATCGTCGACTTTCGGCTCGAGCTCGTCCAGCTCCTCGAGCGGGACGTCGTCGTTCATGACTCGCTCGCCGAACTCGGTTAGCCGATACTCCCCTTCGCCGGTCTGCTCGACCAGACCGTACTCGACGAGGACCTTACAGCGGCCACTGGCGTGTTGTCGAGAGTAACCCGTGTTGAGGTTGATCGTTCGTGGCGTCTGAATCGATGGGCGCCCACGCCGATCGCGAGCTGAGTAGAGAAACTCGAGGATAAGCGCATCGGCTGCCACCATCCAACTTACCTGCCGATGCATTTCGGGCTCGTCCGACCCGTTGGCCGAGTTAGCCATAATATTGCTGATTGGCTCATTGAACGTACATATGCACCATTAGAATGCTGTACGTACTTCACAGCGTACGTACGTATAACTCTGTCAACACTCGGCAATATCACTTTTATGACTGTAGTTTGCACCTACTGGCGATGCCCAATGGATTCGATTGACGGGATACAAAGTCAGGAAGGTTGGACAGTCACTTTCACTTTCACTCCGGCATCCACGAGCCTTAAATACGGTATATATCGACCACCTGTATATGTTCAGAGTTGATACCAGTGATCCTCAACAGAAGTGGCGCTGGGTTTGTCCGAGCCCGAAGCGTCACGCTAACTGGCGAGTCACCGACGGCAAATTCGAATGTCGATCGTGTGGCTGCACGTACGATGAGCTGGTTAACAACGAGACCGGCGATCGGGTCGCTCGAGACGAGATCGAATTCGTCGGCCCAGACGCCGATTCAAAGGGCCAGTTCGGGAAGCCGACGGTAGGAGGACGATGATTACGCTTCAAAACAGACTGTCTGTGCAAAAAGGCGCTACTCGCCCGTGGGAGAGGGTCCATCGTGCGGCGATTTTCGCAAGCGGATCTCATCGCCGAACATATCGGCCACGATCTCGAGTTCGTCGCCCTCTTCGAACCCCACGGACTGTAGGATCTCATCTGGAATCGATACCACAGTACTTCCACCAGATGCTCGAAGATCCCGAGTCGCGTGAATGGTCTGGTTCTCTCGATCAATCTCCACTTTCCGTCCCATGGGGGGTACTTGCTGACTCTTACTCATGTATCTTCCTCAGTTCGTATATCACAACGCAGAATGATAAGTGTTAGGCACCGTGGCAAGGTCAGAGAGAAATAAGATTTAGACTCAGTGCTACCAAAGAGACTATTATGAACCAAAATAAAGTGAATGTTGATGAGTAGAGGGACAAATGAAGCAGCAGACAAGATCTGTCGAGAACGCCCGATCCGGAGTGGTGGTGGCGGAACGAGCGTCATCACCATCCCGCCGATTATCTTCGAATTCACCGAGTTCGGTGAAGAGGACGAGATCGAACTCGAGGCCGACATCGGCGGCGACGAGATCGTGCTACGACGGCCCGACACAGACGAACAGAACGAGAATTAGCCCTGTCCTGCGCGACCGGAATCGCTTGGTACCCGAGGCCGGACGCGCAGGGGGCCACCCCACACGCCACAATCAACAATGACGCATGGAGTTACCGGGGAGAACAACCCCGGAACGGATAGCGGTATCGAATCGAGTGAAACTGAAACGGAAATTCAAGAGACTGCGGCCGACCTGACGAAGTTCCAGGTTCGGATCCTCGCGATCCTCGCAGCTGACGATCGGTACGGTCTGGCGGTCAAAGAAGAGCTTTCAGAATACTACGGAGAAGAGATAAATCACGGCCGATTGTATCCGAATCTTGACAAGCTGGTCGATCAGGAATTCGTCGACAAGTCCGAACTCGACAAGCGGACGAACAATTACGCACTGACGGAGAAAGGCCATACCGCTCTTAGGCACGAGTTCGAGTGGCTCGAGGCGCATCTCAACGGGGGTGAGAAGTAGATGCAACCGCTCGAGCTACTGTCCTCGTTGCTCGGTCGTGATCCTGGACCTGAACCCATCGAACTCCCGATGGACACGACGCTGCACCTAGTGAGCAACGAGCGTCGTCGGCTCGTAATCGACTACGTCGATACGCTCGGTCCGATGGAAGTCGGCGCGCTTGCGGACGCGATCGCGTCAGTCACCGAATCCAAGCGCAAGTCAACGTATATCGCGCTCTACCAGGATCACCTGCCGAAACTCGACAGACGCGACGTGATCGATCTGGGGCCTCGAGGCCACCACGTCGAACCCGGCCCGCACTTCGACGCGTTCGTCGACCTGCTCGAGGATCTCGACCAACGGTTTGACACTGAGGGCGATTCGGAAACGGAGCTTGAATTCGACGAAAACGACGCAGCCATGACGATCGGAGGTGAGACGGCGTGAGCACCGACGCCAACGACTCCCGCCTCAAGGACGACGACGTCGACGAGACCGCTGCACTCGTCCGCCGTCTCGAGGTCGCCCAGGAGTTCGATGACGCCGAGGCTCGCGCGGACACACTCGAGCCGCTGAACGGTGGCCCGATGCTCGGCGCTCACCGCTACCTCGTGACGGGCGATGGCGAGGACGAGTGGATCGCAAGTGGGTACACGGTCGCGGTCGGGTTCAACGGAGGTGACGGCCAGTGACGGGGACGAAGTCGGTCATCCCGGTCTCCGACGGGCTGCGTCTGATCCTCGCCGGCGGCCGCGTTGTCCGCCTCAAGCTCGAGGACAACGACACTGGTGAGGAGCTGATCGAGCGGCAGACCGGGAGCGGCGAGAGTGTCTTCGTCGGCGAGGACGCAACCGTCAGCCTCGGTCTGTGGGACGATCCGGAAGCTGCAGATGTTCCGGCGGTCGCGGATTCGCTCGAGCACTTCGGCTACGAGGGCCACCTGGCCCCAGTCGACGGCAAGTCCGACGCCGACACCGAGGCGATCGCCCACAGCCTGATCGAGACGATGATGGGGCGGGCGCTCGCCGTCGACGACGATCCCGGCGAGGGACGGCCCCGGTCGTTCGAGCATGCCGCTCGACTGCTGATCCCGACCGAGTACAGCGGCCACATCAGTGACGCGTACGAGCAGGCGATGGGAGATCGCGGTGACGGTTCCGAGAACACAGGGGGTGGGGCGGCATGATCGCCGGCCAGTTCGCGCTGCTCGCCGAATCCGCCGCCGACCCCCTCGAGAACCACCACGACCAGACCGGTCGCGCCCTCGAGGTTGAGGAGACCCAGACATACCTGGACGACCTCGTCATCCAGTCCGGACTGGTCGCCGGCGAAGTCCCCCAGGAGGAAGAACGCGTCCTGCTCGACGGCCACGAGATCGAGACCGAGACGCGCAAGGTCACCCGGAAGGTCGCGAGCGAGTGGGTCGCCGACGTCGATGGCGAGGGCTGGATCCTCGCCGAGCGGACGCACACGAGCGACCTCGACCACGAGCCCGACTGGCCGTTCAACGACTTCTCGCGGTTCGCCGGGCCGGAGATCGCGCCGGTGCGGCTCAAACCGTGGGAGTTCGTTCGAAACCAGCGTGACGCTGATCGGACGTGGACCGTCGAGATGGCTACCCACGAGTCCAACATCGACGATGTCTCGATCGAGTGGGGCCACGGGGCGCTCAAGTCCAAGGCGGTCAACGCCGACGTCGGTGTCGCCCTGACGACCCACTGGCGCGACCAGTTCGTCCGCCTGGTCATCTACTCGAGCGGATATCTGGCCATCTGGGAACCCGCCGAGATGAAGCCCGAGCTGCTCGGCCGATTCATCCACGAGGAGATCGTCCCGATCGCGACGTTCGACGATGAAGCCGAAGTCGAAGAGAAGCAAGAGGCCGAGCAGAAGACGCTCGAGGATAGCGGGGCGGAGGCATGATCGACCCCGACGACGCTGGCGACTACGACGATCTCGGCGACGTGGTCTCGATCTACCAGTGCCCAGAGTGTGAGGCCGATCTTCGTGTCGAGTTCCGGGCGGATGTTCCAGCTCACGCAATCGGGCTGGCCTGCCCGCACGGCTGTGTCGGGATGCCGATCCGGATGCGCGACCCGGCCCGTCTCGACGAGGCGTTCGAGTCACGCCACGCACCGATGTGCTGGAACTGTCAGGAAGAAGTCCACGCTGGCGATTACCCTGTGACTTCGAACGGTCACCCGCTGCACTCCGGCGAGTGTTTCAACCAGTACCGCGAGGACATGCGCCGCCTCGAGATGGTGGAAGGTGATTCAGCATGAGCGCCGAGCGCTGTGACCTCTGTGGAGTGGAGCACGATTCGCTCGGCGCTGCGCTCCGGTGCTGCGCCGAACTGTTCGGCGACGAGCCCGCATCGGGGTCGGTCAGTGTCCGCGGGCCCTCGCCTGGAGTTGCCGCGATCCACGAGGAGCGTGATCAGCGATGAGTGGTCGCTACTGTCGTGTCTGTGATGCAGAGAGCGATCTGTCGTACAAGTGCCACCGCTGCGGAAAGCCGTTCCACGGTGATGGAGATGCGAGCGGTGCGCAGAGCCTCCGTCCTGACGGCGGAGAACCAACGTCAAACTTGGGCATCCGCGTCCCGGATTCGCTACTCGAAGAACTGGATGTTACAATTGACTATCAGAATCAGTTTGAGAGTCGGAGCGATGGAATCCGCGAAGCGATCCGGGACTTCGTCGACACCTACCAGCCACCATGGCGTAACGAAGCGACGCTTCGGGAACTCTACCACGACGAGAGGCTGACGATCAGCGACGTCGCAGACGAACTCGGCTGTGCCAACTCCACGGTTTCACGGTGGATGGACCATCACGAGATCGAGCGCCGAAGCCCGAACGATTACGAGGACGGTTCGATAGGCACTCGAAAAGAAGGAGAGTGGGACGACCCAGAGGCGCTCGAACGCCTCTATCATGAGGAAGATCTCACTTGTTCCGAGATTGCTCAGGATGTGTTCGATGGGTCGGTCAGTCGTGAAACCATCCGGACACGGCTCAACGACTTCGACATCATTGGGCCAGAGGATCAGCGGAAGAGCACGGCGCACCAACTACTCGAGATATCATCACCTGATGATATCGGGTCTAGGAGTGCCGCCGAAGCCGGCGACCTAGATGGTTCGAGCGAGTCCGAGACGAACCCCACACGCAAAGAGACGATTGCAACCGACGGATCCGGGAGTATCCCGACGACACAACAGTTCCAGACCGAGATCACCCGAGCAGAACGCGGGCTCGAGGGCGCGATCGCCGCATGCACTGATCCCGCTGAAAGCCATGAACTGCTCGCTGCATACCGCCGTTTGATGAGTGTCAGATTCCGGGATCACGATGGCGGCCGCAGTACTGCAGGAGGTGGGATGTGATGTCCCAGATGCCGATTGGTATCGATCTCGGTGAGCGGTATCTGTACGTCGCATGCCCGGCAGGGATGCCCGACTGGAAGGGTGCCTTGATGGTTCGGGGTGAAGAGATCTGCCAGCAGCTAGACGATCTTCGTAACCAGACGGTCGCGTTACTCGCCGGGGACGACTACTCCCGTGAGGCGATCGCCGGCTACGTTCAACAGCGCCACGACGCGATCGTCGATCTCATCGACGCCGCCGCACACGAGGTCTGCGAGTACGCCAGTGCCTACGACGATCCCGTGATCGTCCTCGAGGACTCTCACTATGACCCAGATCTGTGGGCATGGCTAACCGATCCAGATGCCCACCGCGGGACGTCGTGGCTGCTTTCAACCGCCAACTACCGGCTGCGGACAGTTGCGGGTGAGTACAGGATCGAAGTCGAAACGGTCCCTGAAGAGTACACCTCACAAGAGTGCCACGTCTGTGGCGCCATTGGCGAGCGTAAGCTGAACGAGACGTTTCGGTGTACCAACCCAACATGCTGGGAGACAACAAACTACGCCGACAGTAACGCTGCGAAGGTCATCGCCCAACGGTATCAATCGGGGCGCCGGTGCGATCACGTCCGTACGCAGACGATCATCCCGCCGACCACTCCAACGGTCGCAACTGACGGAGGACATGCCGGTGGTGATGACCTCGCCCACACCTGGTACATTCTCGCCGATGCACACCAGGACCCTGCCCGAGTGATTGGTGGGCCGTTTACTGACCCACGGGAAGCAAGCCGTCGCGCGGGTATGCGACCCGGAACGGCCGGGACGATGTCCGCCCTCTGGCTCGTGCACAACATCCAACACAACGATTACAGCGTTGAGTGGACGGATGGTGTCGACCGACCGGGCGTGCTGGTCGCGACCGACGGCTCTGGACACGTCTGCGACGCCTGCGGCGAGACGTTCCGGACCCTCACCCGCCTCCGGCTCCACGAGCGAGACAGCTGCCCGCAGCGGGAGACGTTCGACAAAATCGAACCCGACGCTCCCGACGCTGGACTGCAAGCCGCCGAAGGCCTGCTGACGTGTCGGTCCTGTGACTGCGAGAACCCGAACGCCGACTACGATCAGACGGTGGACGTCGCAGACGATGACTACCACCTCATCGTTGAGTTCGATTGCCGTCACTGCGGCTTCGAGAACGAGAACCGGGTCGTGATGACTGGTGTCGATAGTGACGATCTCGAGAACCTGCCGCCGCACCTGCAGCCAGACGACGACATCGCAACCGACGGCGGCAGCGCCGACCTCGAGGGGCTCTCGACCCACGATCTCGTCGGGATGGCCCTTGGCGAACACGACGACCAGGAGGCGAAGGACGGCATCCCCACAGGTGACGTCGTCGACTGGATCGTCAGCCGGACCGAGTTGGTCCGGGCAGACGTCCACGACGCGATCGGGTGGCTCCACGACCGAGGCCATGTCTACGAGCCGCGGCCCGACCGCCTCCGGCGGACCGAAGTCGATTCCGAGCGCTGGCTCTCCGTTGCGTGGCACGAAGCGCTCGTCGAGGCCCGGGTTAAAGCGGGCGATCTCGATCCGCGGTACCTCACCGATCGGTACGGCGCCGAGACGCCGACCGAGGTCGACGAGTTGGTCCAGCAGGCGGTTAAGGAGGTCATCCGCGGTGACAACGGGAAGCTGACGCTAGACGATCTCGACGTGGCCGAAGAGAAACTCGAGGAAGCTGGCTACGAGATAGTGACCGATGGTGGTTTCCACTCCGGTGATCACCACGTCCTTTACGACGATCAGCCTGAACCAGAGCCCAGCCTAGAAGACCTCTGTACCGAAGACGGTTGTACGGAGACTGTCCACGGCCGGTGTGGCTGCTGCGGGATGTCGCTGTGCGGCCGGCACAACGAGGTCCAGGGCGGCTTCTGTAGCAACTTCGAGCGCGTCGCCGGCGTTCCTGGTTGCCTCGTCTGGAGTTCGGAGTTTCACGTCTACCAGCGCGCGTTCTACGATAGTGAGATCGAGGTCCTCGAGTTCAACGGGACCTACTGCCTCGAGGAAGACGACGAACCGCTATGCGGATCCGACCTCAAGCGCCTCGAGCACGTCGAACTGCAGGACATTGACCACGAGTACGACCTCTGTGCCGAGTGCGAGGATGTCGCGATTGATCGGCTAGCCGAGGACGAAGACGGAGGTGAATCGGCATGAGCCGCGCCGGTTGGCACTACGGATCCGTCGACGCCGTCCGCAGCGAGGGTGGTGTAGGCGGCCAGACCGATGACTGTCGCAACGGGACGCACGGATGTCCGGGCCCAGACGCCGACGTCGACGCGCTTCCCTGTATGGACTGCTTCCTCGAGGGGAGCGACAACGGCGATCGCGAGGTCGCAACCGATGGCGGCTACGATATCGACCTTGAGGAAGTTCGGGCAGAGATCGATCACCTGGTCCGTCTGACGAGCCGCCGGTCCCAACAGATCCACCTCGCTGGCGACGCCAGTTCGTACGACGAGCCGGTGACGCTGTGTTGGGCCGACGAGCGAAACGATACTACTCCACGTGCGTTCGAACACGAGCACTTCGACGACGAGCTCGTCGAGGACCGGCTATGCGGAAACTGCGTCCAGAAGTGGCTCGGCCTTGAACGCAACGACGGCGATACGAGCAAGTACGGGCGTACGCCGGCGGACGTCCTTGCAGAGGCTGGCTTTGGAAACGGAGGTGAGTCGGCGTGAGCGACCAGTTCGTCCTCGAGGCGATGAGCCTCGACGATGTCTCGGTTGGTCGCGACGGCGCCGCGATCGTCGTCAGCTGCCGTGACCACGACGGCGTCAACGAGATCGAGACCGAGGACGTCCACGACCTCGTCGAGCGGCACGGCCTCCAGGTCACGAACACGATCGTCAACTTCGACGCCGGCGAGGTCCGCCACGTCATCGACAGTAACGGAGGTAGCTCGAGCGATGAGTGACGGACACTCCTCGAGCGGAACTGAGCGCGCAGCAGAATTGGTGGCCGTTGAGTGTCCCGGAAACTGCGGATTCAGGGTAGCAATCGCTCGAGGCACGCTAGGAATCGCTACGTGCCCGGGCTGCGATCAGAAGTTGAAGATCGACCCTGCCCGATGGGTCCATCGTTGTCCCGAGTCGGCAGCAGACACAGTGGCCGAAGCGCGAGGGAGCGAATGTCCGTTCTGTGGTGCAGAAAGTGGCGCTGACCGCGTGTGCGACAACTGTGGCCCGACCAAAATGCGAGTTCGAGAGTTGGGCGGCAAACATCTTTGCACCCGCTGCCGAGTCGAGGATCTCGACGGAGGGTGGTCGGAGTGACCGACCGTTCAACCGTCTACGTCGTCGGTCGGCAAGCCGGCGGTGGCCCTGAGCGAGCGATCCACATCGACAGGGATTGCCCGATATTAGGGCTCGCAAACAGTGTCTTCGAGAAGGACAGGTCCGTTTTCCCAGAGGACAAACCAGTCTGTAATGTCTGTGGTGAGAAGGTTGATCGGACAGGTGCACAGGACCACTCGCACTACAACGCTCTGAAAGCAGCCGCGGAGGCTGATTCAGAATGAGGCAACTGACTCGCGAGAAGGCGCTGACCGAACGCGAGTTCGAACGCCTCCTCATCGGTGCGATGCGGATCGACGACCCTGAAGAGAGCATGGAAACACGAGCAATCCTGCTCATCGGCGGTCGTCTTGGACTTCGGCCCGGAGAGATCACGCACATCGGCGAGTCGTGGGTCAACCACCGCCGGGAGATGCTGTCGATCCCACCTCACGATCCCTGCACCAAGGGCCGCGACGGCGGTCCCTGCGGCTACTGCAAACAGGCTGTGACTCAGCAACTCAAACACGATGACAGCAAAGTGTTCGAGGATGTCCTCGAGTCCTACTGGAATCCAAAAACCGACGCCGCAGTCCGTGATGTGCCCTACGGCTGGAACCAGCGCATCTCGGTCGCGATCGACTGGCTGATCGACACGCACGGCGGTTACCCAAATTCGTTTTCGACACTCCAGCGACGGCTCGATACTGCTCTGGAATTGGCCGACGGTCTCGAAAAGGACGACACGAGCCTCCACGGTCTCCGTGGAACGGCCGCGTCATACCACGCCGGTCGTGGACTCGATGCAGGCCCGCTCCAGTCGATGTTTGGCTGGGAGGATCTCGCGACCGCACGCAACTACATCGCCGTCGACGGTGAGATGACTGCTCGAGCGCTCGGAGAGGTGCACGGATGATGGACGGTATGGACCGGACACCCGACCGATCGAAGACGCTGCAGTCGGGAAACGTGCAGTGGGTCAAGTCTCGGGCGAGAGAGCTCTACGACTTACCGGATCCAGCTGCGGAGTGGACGCGCCACGATGTTCCAGACGCGATCTCCGACGAGGTTCGAGGGTTGAGTTCGCACAACGCGATCATCTCTCTCGGCCAGTCGAAGGTCAACGGCAGTTTGCTGACGACCTGGGCAACGAATCCGGCAGCCTACGAGATTATCGAGGAACACCGGGAGAACGCCGAGGTATCGGACACGCTGTTGCCGTGTGACTGCCCCAGCGACGCGATCCGAAACCTGGAGGGCACCGACGGCATCCAGTGCAAGATCTGCGAGGGGGTCTTCGACCGGGAGGAGATCGACCGATGATCCGCGAAATCGGCGAGGACGCCCACGGCCGCTGGGAGGGTGACTCCAACCCGCTGTGTGACGACTGCCAGCAGCCGCTGCCGAAGGTGGATGCGGTGGAGCTCGACGGCGAGCCCGCCCACCGCAGCTGTGCCAACGATGTCGAAGCGTCGCGACGGGCACGTGCTGCTCGAGGTGGTCTGCGGTGACCCCAACGAGGCGCGGCCTGCTCACACTCGCGGTCTCGATCGCGCTGCTCGCGATCATCGCCTACGGGTGGCCACAGTGAGCTACAGCCAGGACTGCGACAACTGCGAGAAGGCGTTCACCGCTGCGGGCAGCTACTGCCCGTTCTGCGGCGTGGAACAGGGAGGTGACCAGCAGTGACTCCGTCAGACGTGACTATGCATTTTAAGTATGGGAAACGACAACAGGAGAGACAGCAAGCAAGAGCAAACGACAAACATACGCGCCGCTGGAGAACGTTAGAGCAGGAAGGTGAGATATCTTGCTCTTGCACGTTTCTCCACATAAGCTTACCGGACGAAGAGCAGCGGCGCTGTGATCCGCGTCCGGACAAGAACGCCGTGAATATAGGAGAGACAGGTCTACGCATCCGTTTCGGCCGTCGGCAGGTGGGACGATGAGCGAGTCGTTCACGTGTCCAATCTGTGGGCGCGAGTTCGGCTCAAACCGTGGTCTCGGAGTCCATAAAGCGAATGGGCATAACGAGCCGTGGCATGACGAGGAGACGCTTCGACAACTCTACATCGAGGAAGGTCTTTCCTCGTACGAGATCGCCGACGATCTCGGCTGTACGCCACCACTCATCAGGGAGTGGCTCGGGCACTTCGGCATCGAGCGGCGGTCTGTCAGTGAGTCCCTTCGGGGGAAACGGTCACGCACAGCTAATTTCAAGCACCCAATTCGGGACGCCGAGAGGTACCCGTGTTGGATTGCTTCCAACGGTAAGTTCGACCAGGATAAAGTATATGTCCACCGCTTGCTCGCAGTCGCCGAGTATGGCTTCGAAGAGGTCGTCTCGAAAGAAATCCACCACCGGAACGGGGTTCAGTGGGATAATCGGCCGGAAAACCTCGAGGTTCTGACGCCAGCAGACCACCGGCGGCTCCACCACGGGGGTGAGTCGGCATGATGTTCGAGGTCGTCCTCTGCGGGCAGTGCGAGAACCCGTGGATCGTCGATGAACACGACCGCCGGGTACAAGACTCGATCTCCTGCCCGAACTGCCCGAACGAAGTGACGTCCCCGAAAGTCGTCACCCGGCAGGAGACGAAAGAGGCAGCTGCCGAAGCGCGGGCGCAGTACATCGCCAACGAAGCCGGCGCACTCGACGTTTACCAGCGATTCACTGAGGATCGCGGCCAGTACGGTAAGCAGCTCGAGGAAGTCGAGCGCCAGATGCAGCAGTTCCCGGTCGACGCAGATCTGATGGATCTGAAGCCGATCGGGTCTGAGAAGTTCGAAGCGTTTGTCGACGACCATCCGATCGACGCCGACCGGTTCGGTGACCTCGTCGATGATCGCCCATTCTACGCCGACGCCTTCTCCGGCGAGGTTTCGGATGATACCCAGGGCGACATCGGTCGGGAACTCATCACGGACGACCTCGAGGAGTGGGTCGGAGAGATCGACGTCGACGCGCTCCCGCGCGGTGAAGTGACGCCGACGAACCAGGCCCAGATTAGTGAGACGGTCGAGATCGGCGACGAGCCAGTCAGCGATGTCTGGTCTCGAGTGTTCGAGATCGACCGCGTCAAGAAAGCGTATGCCGATGGTCTCGAAGCAGCCTTTGGGGAGATGGATGTCGTGGACGTCTACGATGTCCTCGAAGAGCGTTCGATTCCGTTCTGGATTCGGTCAGATATCGTTGCGATCGCACGAGATGATCACGAGGCCGCAGAGGAGTTTGCCGACACACTGACCCGGCTCCCCGAGACGCCGCTGACGAAGACTGAGCATCTCCTCGCTACGGCTGCACTGGCCGCGACGTTCGAGACAACGGTTGCGGTCAGTGTCTCGTTCGCCGAGATCTTCCTCGAGCGCGATCGTCGCGACGCCGAACCGATCTGTGACCTGCTGGCCATCCTCGCTGCAGGTCTGGATGTTCGAATCGTCGGCACCGGTCGTGAACTCTCGCTGCTGGCGGACAAGTACCGCGGCGACCTGCCGGGCGTTAGTGAGATCCGGAATCGTCACCGGGATACCAGCTGGGTCGACGACGTCGTCAGCCATGCAGTGGACGTACTCGATCCCGACGGCCGCCACGTCGAAATGCTCGGGCAACTCGCTCGGGAACCCGGCGGGATCATGGACCGTGCCGATCTCGAGGCGCTCCATGACGATATCGGACGTACCCGCCGGGCGCAGATCCTGACCAGCCAGGCCGTCGACGACTCCCTCGAGCAGCTGCAGTTGATCGAGGTGTTCGGATCCCGTGGTTCACAGCAAGTCGAACTGCTCGAACCGGGATGCGAAGTGTTGGACACTCTCGCGTCCGAAGACGGGCAGCAACAAACGCTGGAAGGCAGTGTTAGTGGGACCGGAAACTCATCCCAACAGTGGCGTAGAACACCGCGTACACGAGGGGGTGGGAGGACGGGCCGGCCGTACATCACCACCTACCTGGGCCACGAGGAACACGCTGCCGCCGCTGCAGCCGCCGAGTCAGGGACCGTGACGTTCGTCACGGGCAGCCTACCGGACGCTGACGCCACTGCAGACTACCGCGAACGGCCAGTGAGCTACCTCGAGGAACGCGACGAGGCGATCGTCGCCCCGAAGGCCTCGACTCCGATGGAGTATACGGTGACGACCGCACTGGCGTTAGCCGACGAGAAGCTGTTCCTCGATAAAGCGCTCCCAGCAGAGCGGATCGCCGAGATCGACGAACCGACTCACGTTCTCAACGCGGCTCGTCAGATCGGTCCCGTGACCAGCGATTCCCTGGACGATCCCGAGGAGCTCCGGTCCGACCTCGTTGAGTGGGGTGAGGCGATCCTCGGGATGATCGACCGGCTCAAATCGGGGGACTTCGAGGATCGCGACGACCTTTGCTCGGCGATCCTCACCTCTGCAAAGGGTCTCGAAGGCTCGATCGTGCACCTTCTCGATGCTGCTGGCATCGAGATCATCCGCGAAGTGCGGGTCACTCCCGACCTCGAGGACGACAAACTCGACGACCTGGCACGATCGCTCGCTATCTCGGCGTCGATCTCGTCGCAGTACGGCCGGTACGCCGCCTACCGCCAGCTGTTCGACGTCCCGAACAGCACTCCACCACTCGGTGGGCCGATCGCCGATGCATCGGATCCGGTCGGCGAGCTCATCGGCTCGTTCGTGATTCGTGGTCCAGATGCTCACCGGCTTCGCGACGATCTCGAATACTACCTCGAACACCCTCGAGAACTACTCGACAACCCGGCACAGTTCCAGGTCAAGATACCGGTCACGGAACCCGACCGCGACGCCTACCAGGAGGTCGCGCCCCGTCTCCTCTACCGGAAACGGCTTCGGTCGACGCCGGCGGCGATCTCGATGTTCCACAGTCTGGTCGCGACGCCGTACGATCTCGCCGAGGCGCTGCTCTCCCTCCCTCGAGAAGACGAAACTCGAGACCTCCGAGCGGACGACGTCCGATTCGTCCTGCAGCAACTCAGCCCCGATGCTATTCTCCCGGACTGCGGGGATGCTGGCAAGATCATCGCCGCGCTGCTCGACGTCGACGAACCGATCACCCAGAAGGAACTCGCCGATCGAGCCGGTGTCCGTGCCCGGACGGTTCGGAACCACCGCAATCGGCTCCAGGGCCTTGGCCTGCTCGAGATCACTGACGACGGCTACCGACTCGCACTGTCGTTCCGGACGCCGGAAGAGCGACAGTCCGAAGTCTACCCCGAGATCGTCGCGACCGACGAGATCCTGATCGTCGAGGCAGCCGACGCCGTCCTCGAGGACCTCCTCCCACCGGATCGATACGGCGATCCGGACGATCCGGCCGGAGGTGTACTGTTCTGGCCACCGGATCCATTACAACTACTTGTAATGGACGACGTCGGCCCGTGGATCACGGCGGCTGCGGCCCTTGACGACGTCGACGCAGAACTGGTCGAACCGACGACCGTGACGATGGGGCCGACGACGCTCGCCCAGCAGCCACTTCCGACGCCTGATGACTCGAGTGAGGTGGGAGCATGACCGACCTCGAGAACCTGGACGACGTCCACGAACACCCGTGGTCCGACGTCGAGGGCCTCCGGATCGAGGTTCGCAACGTCGACGATCGCGGAATCGATGCGGAGGGGAAGATCGGCACGATTGTCGGTCGACACATCGGTACGAAGGTCAAGTACATCGATCACGAGTTGATCCCAGATCCAGTTCGGCCGACGGTGACGATCGAGAACGACGACCTCGTGACTGACCTCCCGACGCAACAATGGGAGCTCGTCCAGGTGCTCGATCGAGGTGATACCGATGGCGAATGAGGATAAGGGCCCGAGTGTCACAGAGCGCCCACTGGGGCCGTTCAGCAACCTAATCTGTCTCGTGAAAGGTCACGAATGGCGGCAGAGCCGTGTGTTCGCTGCTGAGTGCGCCCGTTGTTGGGGGGAAACGAATGATCGGTCACAGCTTTCGGGGGCTGGGCATGATGAGTAAGACCGTTCGAGAGCCCTCGAGCGACCAAACGGAACTCACCGAACCCGTTGTCCGCGAGTTCAACAGCCGTCTCGAGAAGCGTCCACTCCCAGTCGTCCCTCGGTCGTCGATTGTCGGGGCACAAATTCACGCCGGCAGATCTCTCGGGGAGGCTAACCGAGCGATCACAGTTGCGCATCGCGCTGGCGTCGTTGCGCAGGTCCGGGCTGCCGATCGCCTCTATCTGGTCGACCCGGAGTACTCCACCGAGATGCTGTTAGACGAGCTACGGACGTATCTCGAGGCGTCGGACGATCCGGACGATGGCCTCGTGGGTGCGATCAACGCCCGCCGACAGGAGCTTCGCGATGACGGAGGCGATTCGTGATGTCGGGGGGCGATACTGAACGCGGAGAGTGTAACGAGTGTGGAAGCGTCTTCGCGCTTGAAGATGTGGACCCGGATAAAATGGTCTGCCCGGAGTGCGGATCGCGAGATTGGGTGAACAACGGATGACCGATACTGTTCAGCCGTCTTTGCCCGACTCGTCAACGTCTTTTCCTTCAATCGGAGAAAATGAGCTGCTGCCACATCGACAACCCTCTCGAGAACCGATTGGTGCGATTTGCTCGTTGCTGTCTCTTGTGGAGGCATATACTGCTCCACAATCATCGCACATAGCAAGCAATCTATCTTCTTCCCTGCCATCCCCCACCATACACTATTTAATAGAAACACCAAACCACTTAGGTCTAGCACTCTCGGAAAACGAAGGCGAGCGGTCACTTGGGACGGATACAGATCGACAGAGGGGTGTCGACGATGACTGAGACGGCCACCCTCGTGGAGGACCTCCCGCCGAGTGCGAAACTCGTGTACAAAGTCCTCGAGTACGAGGGCGACCTCACCCAGAGCGAGATCGCGGACGAAACGCTGCTGTCACCGTCGACGGTCCGAGACGCAGTCGCCCACCTCGAGGATGCGGGCGTGATCGAGGGCCAGCAAGGCCGACTCCCTGATGCTCGAAAGAAAGTATACTATCTTGTCAAGTGATGGTATTCATCGCTATCCTTCTCTTTATTTACTAATAAACGATATGTGGTAGGTAACAGACGAATAGCCTCACCGCTCGTGACGCCGGCCCTGATTCGGCGAGTGATCGGGTGGTTCAACAGCCCCGCGTTTCTCACCCTATGCTCGGACAAATTCGATTCGACCCGGCCACAGGTGCGCCGCTAACTGACGACAAGGAGTACCCACCGTACCAATCCGGCGGTCGGTCGGGTGTCCGCTCACCTGTTCGCCATTCGGACTCGGCCTGGATCGCAAACCGCGATTCGGCACTCACGAACGGCGAACTCGAGAGCTCCGGTCAAGGACTGCTGGGCTACTTCAAACGAATCCATCGGAAGGCCAGAGACGACCCGAATACAGCTATCGACCGATCTGCAGCCCTCGCAATCAAGCGGATTAAAGCCAATTACGACGGGATCTACGACGCCCATGCGTGGCTCATCTTGGCGGAGTATCTCTGCCGGGAGGGGTACTGGGTTGTCTGGATGCTCGATCACTTCCAGCCCCGGTGCCCGCACTGCCTCTCCGTAGTCAAGTGGAAGATGGGAGTCGACCCGATCGCCTACTGCGCCTCGAGCGCAGATCACGGCGACGTCGACGCCGAGATCCGGGAGTTGGTTCGAGAACGATACAACGAGACGTTTGCAGACGAGCCCGGCGAGCGGATTGACGAGCTCCAGATAGTCTAACTTCGACCATGTCTACCGATGCCCAGTCCGCACCGCCTCGGGAGCCGTCGGCGTACCGGCCGTCGATACATTTCCCCGAGCGCTTCCACGACCGGTACGAAGACGACCGCCCACCACGGCACCTGGACGACGAGATCGTTCGGGGCTGCATCGAGGCAGGGGACGTCTACGAAGCAGATCCTGGGATCGCCTGGTTTCGGGAGACGTTCGGTGGCGTCACCTATCGCTTGGTCATCGATATCGACGACCGTGAAGTGATCACGGGCTACCCGATCTCGATCAACACCGATGCGGCCCAGCGCTCAGGCCGCTGGTCGACGACCCAGATCGCGGACATCCGCGAGTTCATCGCGACCGATCCCCGATGACGGCCGCTGCCTCTCCCATTCTGGGCGTGCACCCTCTTCGAGAGGTATGCTCGAGGGATCTTATCGACTCGCTCGCCACAGACACCATCTAGAGTCCTGCGTCTCTTCCCACCCCTACCCTTTCAGTACCAACCCGACGCTCTGGTGGGCCACGATCGCGTGGTCAGGGTTCGACTCCCTCGAGGGCCATCCGATGACGTCGTCGTCCGGCAGCGTTACGAACTGCCGGCAGCTGCGTGTTGCAGCTGGTCTCGAGTGGCGCTCGAGCCCCGCGACTGAGGTTCAGTGAGGCTGTCCTACTCATGTAGAGGCAGTCAGATAGTCTCTCGTCGTCGCTCAAGGGCTGGCTACAGACTGTGATTGCGAACGGCACAGGAGAACGCTTCAAACGTTCCGTAGATCGAACTCAGCATCTCTCGGTAAGTCGGTTACCAAAACCTGTCTCCCGCGATTGGATGACGTCCACGCGACACGTGGTGCGCCAGGAGCGCGACGAGCCCGCGGTGAGGGTAGGCCGGCGGTGCCCCGGGGACAACTCGGGATCCGTCGGCTCGCTTGAGACTCCACGCGAAAGCGAGGACACCTCTCGAGCGACCTGCGGCCGCGAAACGAGATCCTCAGCCAGCCCGTTCCATTTCGAGTCGCCCCTTCCCGGGGCGGCGTCCATATTTCAGTACGCAGTAGACCTGCAGATTTTCAGACCAGACCCATGCTCGACCCACTCACAAACCACATCTACGAGATCGCCGGCGCCGCGATCGTGGCGATCGGCATCGCACGGTACTACTACGGGCCGCAGTTCCGAGAGGTCCCGTGGCAGCCGCTCCGGCGCGTGTTCATCCCGTTGGCCCACACGATAGCAAAACGCTCCCTTGGAGAGGACTTCTACGCGACGTACGAGGTCTCCGAAAAGGAGCACATCGCGACACTCGAGGCGGAACCAGAGGCAGTTATCGAAAATCTCGAGGCCGCTGGATTCGTCGTTGAACCACTCGCTGGCCTCAAGACAGACTGGAACGGCAACACGGAGGTTGGCTCCTACGCACTCCACCGAGGCCCAAGGCTGTTCCCCGGGGCACCGGAATGGCTCCGCGAGCGCCAGGATCACGCGACGCTGTTCCCGGCGCCGGGCGGCGGCACGATCGTCACCGGACACAACGAGTTCAACTCCTGGCGTCCAGATCTCGCCGAACGCCACTACCGCGGTGAGACGCTGGACATTCAGACGGGACGCGAACACATCGCCGCAAAGCTGGGCATCACCCTCGAGTCCCCACCAGAGCCATGAATGACGCTCAAAAGACGCATCCGACCACTGGCAGGCTTCGCAACAGTCCTCACGCTGCTTGCCCTGATTGTGGTCGACACGATCCACCCGGGAGTAACGTTCACCCTCGAGGACAAAGCTCTCTTGATCAGCATGATCTCGGCGCTGCTCGGCGTCGATATCGCAAGGGATCAGCTCTCGTCGTTTCCGATCTCGTGGGACCAGATCCCACTCAAGCTATCCTGGGCCGACCGTCCCAACCCCGGAACCGACGACCAGCACCACAGCGAGGGGCCTAATGAGGGAGATGGGGATGATTGACACTCAACTCGTCGACACGCTGGGGGCGTTCGCCGGCGTCATCTGGATGTCTGCCGCAATCTACTTCCAGTTCTGGCGGCGTGATCACGTCCATCCAGCACTGGTCTCGAGCCTGTTCCTGATCGGCGTCGCGCTGATGATGGCGTCGTCCGCCCTGGTACTCGCCGGTCAGTCAGCAACAGTCGTCTTCCTGGGGTTGATCGGAAACGGACTCTTCGCCGCCCTGGGGATCGCCATCTGGTACGGCCTCGGTCGCAACACACCGACCTGCGAGGTCCCTGCCTGACCATGTTCGAGTGTTCGAGACGGATCGCAGAGGACTGCAAGGGGGAACAACCGTGGGATCCGTTCCGGGATTCCAACGGGAACCCGGTGTGCGGTCCCTGCAACCGTATCCTCGAACGCCGCCATACCCCGTACGGAGTGACAGACTGATGGCCTACTGTCCGAAATGCGACGACCACGAAGACGGTGAGATCCAGTGGTGCCGTCGCTGCGCGCTGATCGTCTACGTGGCTGGCCAGCTCGAGGCAGTCGGTCGCCTCGAGGGCTACCGACACTATCCCAAGGAGTGATCTCGAATGCCTCAACTGACACTCACGCTCGCTGAACTCGCAACCATCACGGGCGCAGCGATCGCGTTAGCGCTGCTCCCCGGAGCAGACCTCGCGAAACTCGCTCTTGCAATCATCTATCGGAAGGCCGGCATCAGTCCGGCATACGCCGAGTCCGTCCAGGACGGCGACGACGTCGATCCCTCCGAAGCTGACGGTGGCGAGAGTGACTGAGCCATGCCCGACGACGCTCTCGAGCGCGGAGAAGACATCAAAGTGATCGAGGAGGGCGGCTGTCTCATCTACTGGGACGGCCTCGAGGGCAGCTGGCTCCGGATGCGGAACGCGTTGGAACTCAAGTACTGGCGGTGACCGTGACTTTTCCATGCAATTCGAACGAACACTTCTGAACCGACTCGTCGCGTTCTGCAGCACCGAGACATACCACCGTTTCCGCTGTTTCGGCTGCAAACGTGATACCCTCGTCCCCGATCGCTTCCTCGAGGATGCCCAGGCGAACGGCTGCGATCGCTGCGGGGAGACCCTGATCCCACACGAGCAGTCGACCGGGCTCTGCTGTCCCGGCTGCCCCGCAGAACTCTTCAGCCAGGGAACGATCTGTTGTGACCGCCAGGTAGACGTCTACGGCTACCGCTGCGAGTACTGCGGGACCGAGTCGGCCTGGCTCTTCGGCGCCGCGCCGGTACCGATCCGGGTCGAGCGTGATCTCGAGGACCTCGAGGACCTCCCGCCACTCAGGGGGATCCCATGACCTACCAGTACAACTGTGACGGGTTCTGTAACCCCGAGACGATCTATAGCGGTCGCCCAGCGCTTACCGCGGAGTTCAACGAACACTGGTACGGCCAGTCCCAGTACGGCGACCTCCTCCGGCAACACGAGTACGAGCGCGGCGACCTGATCACGCTCTGCCCGGAGTGCACGCGAACGCTCCTGACCGAACGGCCATGACTTCTCGAGACCGACACCGGGAACGAACGCATCGAGAACGTGGTGGCCGACGCTGTCCTGGCTGTGGCCGCTCGTTTGACACCGCCGACCGCGTCGACGTCCACCATCGCGACGAGAACGATAGGAACGGCCACCCGGCGAACCTCCGGAAGCGCTGTCGGAAGTGCCACCTCGGGAGCGAGCACGATCGTCGCGACGACGTCGACACGCCGAAGACACCGAACGGCCTCAAACGGCGCGGGCCTCGAGGCCCTAGCCGGACGGGCCCGCCGCGCTAAACCACCGGTGACAGTCACCGTTTTTCGAGACCACCAATGACAGACGACGAGAACTACGAAATTTCCGACGAGCCACCTCGAGATGAGGATGGCCACCCGGTCCATCCCGAAAAGGAGCACCGGATCTGCGGGGCGACAAAGTCGGATCGAACGACACCGACGAGTCACGGCCGCGAACGCGACGAGTACGACTACTGCCTCCTCGCAGCCGGCTGGGGTGAGGACCGATCAGTCGGTCCGTGCCAAAAGCACCCAGTCACGGGAGAGCAGTGGGGTGAATCCAATCCGAACTTCAAAGCGGGGCAGACGTCGGAGTACTTCAAGAGCAAGCTCTCGCCTCGCCAGCGAGACGTCTACGACGAGGTCGTGACGGCGCTCGACGATGACGAGGATGCGGACACGATCCTGACGCACTTCGCGACGCGGCTGATGATGCTCGGTGAACACTCGAGCGACGCCGCGCTGTACAAGGCCGGCCTCGAGACGCTCTCGAAGTTCAACATCGTCGAGAACCCGGACGAAATCAACATGAACCACAGCGGCGAGGTCGAGGCCGAACTCACAGTCCCTGACCACGTCGCCGACGCGATCGCCACCGCAGCCGAGTCGAACCTCGAGGGAGGTGGCGAGTCGTGAGCTCTGCAGAGACGTCCGACCAGTCGATGGCTGCGATCGATCCGGAACAGCGCGCCGGCATCTATCGCGCCACGTACGAATCGTTCCCGGCGTACGTCGACCTCATCTTCTCGGAGTCGTTCGAGGAGTTCGTCCGGGGTGAGTGGCCGGCACGACGCTGTCGCACCTTCCAAGAGAACGATCGGACTGTGGTGGTCGGCCCTCGAGACCACTTTAAGAGCACGGGCAACTACGCCTACGTCACCTGGTGGGTCTGGCGCAACCGCTTCGACGCGGACCCAGACTGCGAGTGGGCGACCGGTCCGGCGGACCTCGAGATCCTCTACTTCTCGTTCAACCAGCCGATGGCGCGGTATCACATCGGCGCCGAGAACACGGACGGGATCAAACCCCTGATCGACCGGAACCCGTGGTTCGAGCCGGTAATCGACAAGAAACCACAGGCCGAAAGCCGTGGCGCATACACCTGGGGCGGCGACCACGTCGTCTCGATCTCGCCGGCGAGCGTCCAGCAGATGGTCCGCGGGAAGCACTCGGACATCGTCATCGTCGACGACCCGTTCCAGGACGACAACAAGCAGGACGCCGGGCTCGACCCCGGCCGCGTGCTGAAGATCAACCGCATCTTCAAGGACGCGATCATGTCGATCCCGTCGGGCGAGGTCGCCGAGCTTCACGTCAGTACGACTCCCCAGACGGAGGAGGACTTCACGTTCGACGATGCGCTGCTCGCGGACTTCGATCGCCTCGAGGAGCCGGCGATCCAAGACTACGATCGCGAGAACGTACTCTGGCCGGAGTGGAAGACGTTCGACGACCTGATCGGGCTGAAGCACAAGCTCGGCGACAAGTCGTTCAATCAGGAGTACCAGGTGTCGCCGCGCTCGAGCGAGATCGGCTACTTCCGAGATGAGGACATCGCCGCGATGACGTCGGCCGGCCTCGAGGACTACGGCGAGCGTGGCCTGGACGATCGCTGGGTCGCCCAGTCCGATGAATGGTCGATCAACGGCTGCGTCGCCGGGCTGGACATCGGGAAGAAGCGCCACCCGGCGCACCTGGCAGTGTTCGCGATCACCGATCGAGAGATCCGGGTGGGCGACGACCAGATCGTCCGGTCGCCAGCGGGCCACCTCTTCCAGGTCCACTCGAAGTGGATGGACGGCTGGGACTACCGGCGGCAGGTCGAGTACTGCCAGCGGGCGGTCGACTACTTCAACATCCGCTCGCTGCCCTACGACAACACTCGAGGCGAGTACGAAGGCCTCGACGAGATGGGGATGCTCCCACCGGAGATGGTGCCGATCAGCCTCAACCGGCCGACCAACCAGGAGGTAGCGAGCTCGTTCGACGTCCACGCGTCGACCGGTCGCATCAAACTGCTTCCCGATGGTCGGCAGAACCGCCAGCTGAAGATCGTCACGAACGATCTCGACGCCGTCGAGACGGGCGAGGGCCACGGTGAGTCGTTCTGGTCGATCGGCCTGGCCTGCCACGCAGCGGGGGCGATCACCCGGCAGACGGCGTCGACCCAACACTCGAGTTCTGAGTCGACCGGTGTTTCATACCTATGACTTCAAACACGTATCCTGACGACCTTCCGACGGAGGACCGACTCCGGTGTATCGTCGACGAACTCGTCTTCGGGACGTCTTTCGTCGAGATGACCGATGACGGCCCTCGCCGTCGCGACCCTACCGAGGTGACTGCGCAGCATGAGTAGCGCAGACGAGGGCGAGGTTTCGGTTAAAGTCTCGGGCGTCGGCGGTGGGGCACCGCTCTCGAAGGCGGAGAACAGTACCCAACTCTCCGACCGGCGAATCCGGACCCACGGCGCCGGGATCAAGCCGCCGTACAACCCGTACCGGCTGGCGAGTTTCCACGAGCTCAACGAGACGCTCTCGACTGGGATCCGCAAGAAGGCTCGCTACGAGGTCGGCTACGGGTTCAGCATCGCCACCCACACCGACGTCGACGAAGACGAGGCGGACGATCTCGAGAAGGAAGTGATCCGCGACTTCTGGCGAGGACTCGACTCACGCTGGCAGACGAAGGCTCGGCAGAAGGCCGAACCGACGACGCCGTCGGAGGTCCTCGAGCTCGCACGCCAGGACTACCACCTGATCGGCTGGTGTTGCCTCGAGATCCTGACCGACCTCGAGGGCAAACCGGTCGGCCTCGCACACGTCCCCGCGAAGACCGTCCGCGTCCGGAAACCCCAGAGCCGGTTCGATCAACCCCGCCACCCAGAGGAGGGGCGCTACGTCGACGGCGAGGTCGGCGAGTTCGCCAGTCGGGGCTACGTCCAGGTCCGGGACGGTCGACGTCGCTACTTCGGTGAGGCCGGCGACCGCTATCGAGGGCTGGATATCCAGATCACCGAGGGAGATGGTGGCTCGCCAAAGGTTCGCTATCAGAACGTCGAGGATAGCGAGGAGCCGATCTTCGTCGACCGGGAGACCGGCGACGTCGTCACCGAGTCTGCACAGAAGCTCGAGAACGGGCCGGCGAACGAACTGATCTTCGTCACTAACCCGTCCCCTGGTGGCGATGACTACGGGGTCCCGGACTGGGTGAGCGCCATCCGGACGATCACTGCGGACGAGGCCGCGAAGGACTACAACCGGGACTTCTTCGACAACGACACCATCCCTCGGATGGTCATCAAGGTGACCGGCGGGGAGCTCTCCGAGGAGTCCAGGAAGGACCTCCGGCAGATGCTCAACGGGCTCCGGGAGGAGTCCCATCGGGCGGTGATCCTCGAGGTCGAGAAGTTCATCGACGACAACGCCCTCAAAACCGAGAATGGCAACGATGTCGAGATCGAGATCAAGCCGCTGGGGCAGGGGATCTCCGAGGAGATGGACTTCCGGAAGTTCCGGAAGAAGAACGAACACGAGATCGCGAAGGTGCTGGAGATCCCGCCGATCAAGATCGGGAACACGGGTACCTCGAACCGGTCGAACTCCGACCAACAGGACAGGGACTTCGCCCTCGAGGTGATCCAGCCAGAACAGTACAAGTTCGCCGAACGGCTCTACCAGATCCTCCACCAGAAGGCGTTCGGGATCCGGGACTGGACGATCGAGTTCGAGCTCCGGGGGGCAGATCAACCGAAGGAGGAGGCCCAGATGACCGAGCAGCGGGTCCGGTCGATGCGACTGGCCGGCGTCGCGACGGTCAACCAGGTCCTCGAGGAGCTCGGCCTCCCAACCCGGGACGACGAGTACGGCGATATGCCGCTCGCGCAGTTCGAGTCGCAGTTCACTGGTGGGGGCGGTGAGGGTGGCGAGGAAGAAGCCTCCCTCCCCTCGAACGCAGCCGAGCCACCGCCGGAAAACAAGATCGGGGAGAAAGAGTGGGCCGAGGTACAGGCCGCCCTCGTCAACAAGGATCCGCTCGAGCAGACTCAGTTCAACAGCTCGAATTTGGACGAGGGTCTGTTTGATTACTCCGAGAACGAGCTGTACCTATCCTTCAAACGTGAGGAGGGATCGAACTCGCTGTACGCCTACGTGGACGTCCCTGCCTCGGAGTGGTCGTCGCTCGTGAACGCGGGGAGTCACGGCAGCTACCACTACGACAACATCCGCCTCGAGTATCCGTACATCGAGATCACGAACTTCCACGATCGTCTGCCAGAAGGCCCGATGCCGGACGGCGACGAGATGCCGGACGACGTCCCGTCGATCTGACGCTGCGGCTGCAGGCGGCTCGCCTCTGCCTGGACGGCGCGCGGTTCGACTCCGCGCCAGAGGCCTTCGCCGGGGGCGTCCCGGCACAGACTATGACTGATTCTCAAAAGAACGCAGAGCGCGGCGCAAAGCGTGGCGTCCTTTCGACTGACCGAGCCAGGAAGCTCGGGAAGACGAAGGACGCCGACGCGGACGCCGCCGATGACGAAGACGAGGGGTGACGCATGGCTACGCACGTAACGCTCCGTTTCGGCGACGAACTTCTCGAACTCGAGTGTGAGAGTGTCGAGATCCCTGATTCTGGAAGCATCGAGTTTCCGAAGCAGGGTATCCCAGAGGGCTACATCCGCCTCGAGGCGGCTGAGGAGTACGACCCGACTGGCATCGGTCAGGTCCCGTTCGTCGGCGAAGGCAACACGGCGCTGGTAAGCGACGAGCACGTCGCGATGATCCAGTGGGACGACGAGGAGGACTGACACATGCCACCGGTAACGAAGGCAGGTGGCGACCAGTTCCGCAAGGACGTCGAGTTCGTCACGAAGGACGACGACGAGCAGGTCGCCGCTGGCATCGTGATGGTCCCCGACAAGGTGGACCTCCAGAACGACTTCGCCCGCGAGGAGACCATCCGCGGCTTCGCCGATCAGTTCGAGGCGTTCGTCGACGCCGGCGAGGCGGGCGGCGGCATCATGCACGCCGTCTTCCCCGACGGCTGGATGGAACTCGAGCGCAACGAGGTCCTCGACGAGGCCGAAGAGATCGGCGGGTCGACCGTCGACGCCGGCGCGTGGGTTCAGGAGTGGGCCATCAACGAGAACTCGCTCTGGGAACTCATCGCCGACGGTATCCTCGAGGGCTACTCGATCGGCGCGATCCAGGTTGGCTGGGATGGCCCGTACGAGCAGGACGACGACGTCGTCGACGACGTCGCGGTGCCTGACGATCTCGGCGAGGATGCCCTCGTCTGGGAGCTCATCGATGGACTCATCCGCGAGGTGTCGGCCGTCGACATCCCGGCGGTCCCCGATGCACAGATCCTCGAGACGAAGGCCGATGCAGAGAAGCGTCTCGGGGACTACCTCGGCGACCCTAACGGGTTCGTTGAGGAGGCGCTTGAGCGCGGCCACTCCGAATCGGACGCCCAGGAGATGTGGGATGTCCTCAACGAGGCGGCCCAGGTCGAGGGATCGACCGAGCCCGGCGAGAAGGGGTGGATCACTCGTGCGAAAGCGTTCTTCACCCGTGACGAACCCGGCCGTACTTCGGACCCGACGTTCGGCAAGGACGTCGATACAGATGTCGGCAAGGAGGGCCGGACCCTCTCGACGGAGAACCGCGACAGCCTGTTCGCGACGATCGACGCGGCCGCGGACGTCCTCGAGGACGCCGGCATCGATCACGGTATCCAACGGTTCACTGACCGGGGCGGGTGGGACTTCGATCTCTCGGAGCACACCGCTCGCGAGTGGTCGAATGACGAGGACGAGGACGAAGACGAGGATGGCAGTGACGGCGAGGGCGACGGCAACTGGGAGCTGGCAGTCGAGGACGGCACCGAAGGCTACCAGCACTCGGAGTCCGGCGAGTTCGTTGCTGCCGAGGAGGCCACCGTAGAGATCATCACTGACGCCCACGGCCTCGAGTGGAGCGACACGAACAGTACGGAAAGTAACGATGCCGGCGGCGACACGTCGGACGAGAGTGGCACGGAGGCCGCTGCTGACACCGACACCAAATCCACAGAGACAGACATGACTGACGAATCCACCAACGACGGCGAGGGCGGCGATAAGTCCCTCGCCAAGCAGAACGCAGAACAGATCAACGACCTGACGCAGGCGGTCGAGAACCTCACCGAGAGTCTGACCGGGCCGGAGGCGAAGACCGCGGAGATCGAGATCGACGGCGAGACCTACGAGGTCCGCGAGGACGCGGCGAAGGCTGCCCTCGGTGTCGACGAAGAATCGGACATCGGCGTCGCCGACGCGATCGAGCGACTCAACGAGAAGGCTGGCCGCGTCGACGAGGTCGAGAACCGTCTCGACACGATCGTCCAGCAGACCGGTGCCGGCGGCGAGAGCCAGCAGCTCGAGGCCGCGGCCGACGAGGGCGAAGAGAACGATGACGGCGGACTGGGGGACCTGGGGAAGGCCCTCTCCTAACGAGGTATACAAATGAGCACTAACATGACGCCGGCGCGACAGCAGAACCGCGACGCACTGCACGGATCGCAGAAAGACATCGGCCTGGCCGAACTCAACGGCTTCCAGCTCGCCCCCGAAACGGTCGAGGAGTTCCTCACCCGGACGCAGGAAGAGGTCCGTATCCTCGACATGGCCGACACGATGCCGCTGGACCGCCTCGAGGCAGACGTCCCGAAGCTGGGCGTCCCGATGCTCTCGGGTGGCACGCGTGACGAGGAGGGCAACCGCACCCAGAACTCCGGCGCGGAATCCGGCGAGGTGAAGTTCAACACGACGGACAAGCAGTACTACATCCTCGTCGAGCCCAAGCGTGACGCACTCAAGAACACCCACTACGCGAACGACCAGTTCGGGCAGTACATCATCGACGAGTTCATCCAGCGCTGGGCGAACGACGTCGGCCTGATCGGTATCCGCGCGAACGCAGACACCGGCAACCTCGCGTCCATCGGGGGCGACGCCTCCCTCGACGAAACGTGGAACGGATGGATCGCGATCGCCGAGGGCGAGGACACCGCCTCGGACCGCATCGGCCTCGAGGATACCGCAGCGGGCGAGGTCGACACCATGCCCGAGGTCGACATGGGATCGGCCCCGATCGACACGAAGATGTTCAACGACATGGTCCAGACCGTGCCCCAGCGCTACCGCGATCCGGAGAAGATCGCCTTCCTCTGCAGTCCGGACCAGGTCCAGCAGTACCACTACGACCTGACCCAGCGCGAGGACGTCGGCGGCGCGGCCGTCCTCATGGGCGACGGTGACGTCACGCCGTTCGAGTACGACATCATCGGCGTCAACGGCTGGCCGAACAGCTACGCGATGCTGACGAACCCGGAGAACCTGGCGTTCGGCCTCTTCCGCGAGATGGAGGTCGACCAGACGACCAACTCCGACAAGGTCAACGAGAACGTTCTGCACTCGCGCAACTGGCTCGAGGGGCAGTTCGACTACCAGATCAAGGAGCTCCAGGCGGGGGCTCTGTCGACGAACATCCAGGACCCGGTGGCGTAGAGGGGGCCATAGATGACCACTACTAACGAACGGGTCCGATCCCGTTTCGAGGACGGCAAGTACCTCAACGACGGCGCCCGCGGCAACGTCGCGACCGACGCACCAGCCAACGGGGCGGATACGGTTGTCAGCGAAGATGCGGACACCCACGTCGTCACCGCTGACGGGACGAACACGGTCGACCTCTCGAGCGCCGCAGAGGAGGGGCGCGAGGTCACCGTCGTTCACAACGGCGGAGCGTCGACGCCGACGGTGTCGTTCACCGACGCCGACTTCGTCGGTACCGGGCCATCGAACATGACCGCAGCGGGCGCAACAGCGACCGTCCGAAACATCGACGGCACGGCTTCGGGCTGGGTCGTCGTCGCCACCGGGAGCGCCTGACCATGCCGACCGTTGAGAAGATCGCCGGCGGGCGGGTGTACATCCGTCCGCTCGACAAGCGATTCGAGGTTGGCGATCAGGCCGACGTCAGCGACGAGCTGGCGGCACACCTCTGCGAGCAGCGCGGTGACTTCGAACGCGTTGGCGACGGCGTCGAGCCTCTCCCTGAACCGGAAGACCTCACAGTTGACGAGGACGAGACCGCCGACGATGCAGACGCCCCTGACGACGAGTCGGATGATGACGACGGGGAGCTGGACTCGATGGACGCGATCGAAGCCCAACTCGACATCGACGTAGACGACGAGAACGACACGTCAGCGGATTCCACCGGCGACGAGTCCGATAGGTCGGACGCCGACGACGAGGACAGCGGCGTGCTCGAGGGCCCGCATCGCGACCCCGAGGCGGTCGCTGACGAGAAGTGTGGCTACTTCGATTCCGACGAGATGGACAACCCCTGCAGCCGGGGCGCTGGCTGGGGCCGCGACGTCGACGACGGCCCGTGCAAGACGCACGCCGACGAACTGGAGGAGTAACCCGTGGCGGAATCACCACAGGTTGCTGAGGAGACGATCGACATCGAGACCGCCGGCGGATCGGCTTCGGTTCGGATGCTCGGTGCGACGATCGTGTCGATGCACATCCGCGGTGACGCCGCTGCGGAGTATCAGTGGGATGTCCGCCGACGGGGCGGCGAGTGGATCGAGAACGTCGGCTCGGAGCACACTGGCTCGGCGGACTACGACGACACGATGAGGACCGGGATGGCAACCGTCCGGATCCGCTGCTCCAGCGGGAGCGGTGGCGTGGGCGACGAGGCAACAATCACACTCTCGGCGGGCGGCGGATAGCCCGCTATGGTTGTCTCACTCGAGGTCTTCAAACACCTCGTCAAAGGCCTTCGGCAACAGCCGGTCATCGACGTCCAGTCCTTCCTCATCAACAAGGGACGAGCGTGGACGGTCTCCAGCCGGTTCTCGAATGTCGGCACTGACGATTCGATCTACGTCCACACAGACAACCCTGATGGCAGCGGCTACGACTACGACGTCGTCTTTCTCCCGCGGTCGTCAGGGGATATGGACATCGACATATCGTTCGGCGGCGACGCCAACGACGCCACAGCCGTTACGGCGAACAACCTCAAAAGCGGTACTGAGCGCGCGTTCTCCGGCACGGTCTCGGAGTTTAACCCAGGGTCGACCGGGACTGCCCCCAGTCACGGGACGACGTTCATCGAGGACCACGTCCCTGGCGGAAGTCAAGGGTCCGCCATCGCCTCGCAGGTTATCGACGCGGTTGCGTGGACTGTCGACGAGGGTGACGACAAACTCATCGAGATCACGGCGACAGACTGGTCGGGAACGCTCGCGATCAACTTGATCATCTTCGAAATCGACGGCACGTACAAGGAGGTATGAGTTATGGCAACAGGATACTGCACCCTCGAGGATCTCCGGCGAGCCCTGCAGAAGTCAGCACTGCCGGGCGACCTCGGTCAGGACAAGCAGCTCGCCGTCGACGCGATCGCGTCGCAGAGTCGGTGGCTCGAGCGAGCCTACAAGCGCCACTGGTACGCCCCCGATGGGGCCGACATCCTCAGCGAGGCGACGGAGATCGACATCCCCACGGCGCCGCGAACGCGGGATGACGAACACGATATCTCCAGTCATGGAGGGATGGTCCACGGCGCAAGCGAGCGCGACCGGCATCGTTTCCGGAAGAACAGCGACGCGCTGCTCGAGTCGGGGCCGCGGTACGAGCACTGGCGGAAGGACCGACGCGATCCGAAGCGGGAGATCCGCATCGCGATCGGCGAGCCTGAAGCGCTCGAGCCGCCCGTCGACGAGACCGTCCCAGCGTACACGCGGATCCGCCTCGACCGGAAGGACGTCGACGCCATCAACGAGTTGCACGTCATCAACGCCGAGGGCGGCTACGACGACTGGGTCGCAGAAGACGCCTACGATGGCGGCGCCGGGCTGACCCACCGTGGCGAGGACTACTGGGGCCGTGTGAACAACGACGGGATCAGCGAGCTGTATCTCAACGTCCACGCGATGGATGACGAGATCGCCAGTCTGTCGAATGCGATATATTTGGACTGGGATTACGGTGCTGAAAACATTCCGAGCAATGTCAGGCGTGCAGTTGCATTGCTTTCGGGGGCTGAATTCACGGAGGAAATCTCAGTCCAAATACCCGATAATGCAAAACTCTATAATGTGGAATCAAAGGCTGAAGAAATGCGTGAGAGGGCCGAAAAGCTACTGGAGCCGGATTCCAAGCTACCCTGACTGACCGAGGGATTTACATGTCAACCGCACCACTATCTGATAACGAAGCGCGTAGCCTGAAAAGGCCGGACGGTAGGACGTCCGACCGCGCTTCGTGTGGTGCACGAAGCATGTCTAAATCAGATAACAGCACGGAAAACAGTACCGAGTGCCCGACCTGCGGTGACAACTTCGAGACTGGTCGAGCGATGAAGATCCACCACTCCAGAACGCATGGAGAGAGCCTGGTCGAAACATCCGATATTGAATGCCCTACCTGCGGGCGTGAGGACTTTCAGAGCGAGCGAGGGATGAAAACTCACCACAAGAAGGCTCACGGAGAGAGCATTGCCGGTGTCAAGACCGAGTGTTCTTGGTGTGGTGACGAAATCCGGGTTCCTCCTGGGAATTATCGGAAATGCGACCACCACTTCTGTACGGACAAAGGCTGTGAGCCAGAGTGGCGTAAACAATTCTCTGGGGAAAACCACTCACAATGGAAGGGTGGGAAACAGACCTACACGTGCTCTAATTGTGGCGGTGAGGTGACGCGAGCACCCGCCGATGTAAACGGGGAGAACGTGTTCTGTAATCGAGATTGCTACACCGATTGGAAGGGTGATCAGATGCGCGGTCCCGACCACCACAACTGGAAGGGTGGCTACACCCAAAACAAGAACTGGCCCGAGATCCGTCAGAGAGCGCTCGCCGCAGACGGATACCAGTGCCAGGGTTGCGGAGTGTCCGAAGAAGAACACCGCTCCGAGCATGGCGCCGGACTATCGGTTCACCATATCTTCCCACGAATGGAGTTCGACGACCCTCATGAAGCCGACTCGGTGGACAATCTCGTCACCCTCTGCCGAGGGTGCCATGCGAAGTGGGAAGGCATCCCGCTGCGGCCTGAACTGAGCGACTAACCAATTGTCGATGACGCTCGCTGGGGCCGAGGTCCAGACCCAGCTAAATTCTGTAACAACAAACAACCGATGAGCTACGCAACCAGAATAGTCGACGAACACCTCGAGCCTGATGCGGAGGTGCCGTGATGGCTTTCTGCACGCTGCTCTTCGCCCTCTCGGCGACGTTCGTCTTCGCGGCGTTCCTGGCGCTCTTGGCGACATCCGAGGGCAGCGACCGGTCGGCGCAGGTCGCGGAGACGCCTGATGAAGACCCACGTGGTGGTTCGGATCTCGAGGAGTTCGGCCTTCACGAAACGAGGTGGGGGCGCTGATGGAGCTCGATTCGAGCTTCGAAGACGACCTCCGCGAGGCCGTGCTGGACGACGTCGAGAAGAAGGCCCGTGACGATATCGGCCCGCGACTGATCGACATCGCCCGGGAAAACTGGCAGGCCTACGCCTCGAGACACGACTACGATATCGACCACATCTGGGAGGACGTCGAGGGCCCGATCGTCGAGCGGGACGGTGACAGCGTCTCGGTTCGGATCGAGTGGCCTGGCCTCACGGCCCTCTTCGAATGGGGCGTCGATCCGCACACGATCGAGGGCAATCCGCTGCTGCACTTCTACTGGGAGGCGAAGGACAGCTGGATCACGACCGACGAGGTCAACTGGGGCTCGGAGACAGGCGGCATCCCTGAGTCGCGGGCGATCCGAGACACGCTCGACCAGCTGGAGGGTGAGCTGTAGATGGCTGTTCAGGACGAGGTCGCGTGGGTGCTCGAGACGATCCGCAGCAACTGGCCCGACGACTGGCCGGCCGACGACGATGGAACTGAGCGCCTTTACCGGGTCAACCGCGACGAGCCGGAGGTCCTCGAGACAGGCCGGCGGGAAAAGTCAGTTGAATTCACCCGGGCGTCGGCGCTCGGGGCGTCGCTGGGCTCTCGTATCCCCGAGGTCGCCGGCCCGGACAACCGCCGGCGCGTCACGACGACCGTTGACTGTCGTCTGAAGGGGTTGACCTCGCAAGGGGGAGAGCATGGACACATCGACTCGAGCATCCACGCTAAGCAGATCGCCCTCTACGCACAGCACGCGATCCAGCAGGAGCTCTCCTACCCGTCGGTCGACCCCGAGGCGGAGGACATCGGCCGCGTGGCCTACCACACGGTGACCGTTGGCGATCCGGCCGACCGCAGCCAAGAGTGGCAGGACGAGTACTTCTGGACCTGGACGGTCGATCTCGTCGGCTACGAAACCATAGGACAATGACATACGACACGTACACGAACAGAGGTACAGCATGACGGGGGCGGGATCGGCAACGGTCGCGTACACCGTCGAAGACAGCTACGGCGATGGGCCGGCCACTGAACCAACGTGGTACCAGCCCGGGATAGACGTCACGGTCGGCGATCTCACGGTCGAGCAGGCACTCGAGCGGTCGCGCCAGCCAGACGATCCCACACCGTCGGGCTCCCGTCCGGGCAACTGGGAGGGTGCCATGTCGGTGTCGTTCAGCCTGACCGACGACAACTTCCACGACCTCGTTTTCGCTGACGGTGGGACGGCACTTCCGAACTCACCGATGCGTGCTCCGTCGTCGACGTGGTACTACGCGATCGAGATGCCCGACGGGACGACCGAGTCGCGGACGCCGACCGGCGCGATCGTCCAAGATGCGTCGATCAGCTACGAACAGGGCAGCGACATCTCCGTCGAGCTCACGATCCTCTACGGTGACGAGCCCAGCGACATCACGGAACCAGGCACGATTGAGCAGCCCTCTGACGAAGATGTCTACACCTGGCATGGAGCGACGTTCGAGGTCGGCGGTCTCAACCAGCCGCTCATGCAGTCGACGACGCTCTCGCTCTCGGGCCTGGCACGGTTCCGGCGCGGGCAGGGTCGCCATCCCTATGACGCCGTCGTCGACGCGATCGAGCCGTCGTTCTCGACGGACGCGACGTTCACCGAGCGAGACCAACTCGCGCTGGCGGTTGACGACTCTCGAGAGGGGCTGGTCGGCAAGGTCCCGGCGACGTTCGCGCTCGAGAACGGCCAGGGCGACACAATCGAGTACACGCTCGAAGGCTGCCAGCCGACCAGTTACAGCTGGTCGGACCTCGTCGCACCGGACGCCGATCTCGGCGAGCCGATCGACTACCACGTTGCGGACGTCTCCGCGACAACGGCCACTGCCTAACTCATGCTCACAACCGAAACCTACGAACTCGGCACTGCGATCGAGAAACTGAAAGACCGGATCGACGATCTCGAGGAGAGCCTCGAGGAGTTGGAGGAAGAGACTGACAAGTACAAGGCGACCGAAAGCCGCCGCGACCGGCTCCGATACTTCCGAAACGGCCTCGAGTGGCAGCGTGACGAAGAGGAGTGGGGCGGTGACGCCGAGATCGAACTCGGTGCGATGACCGCGGGCGAGAGAGCGATGCTGTATCGTGAGATCCCCGAGGTCGCCGGCGAAGACGAGCGCACCCTCTGGTTCACTGCTGCCAGTACGGCCGATGCGCCGTACGGCGGCTCCGACGACGACCTCAAAGAGACGTTCTCGGCACTTTCCGGCTGCCATCCGGCGTTCACCGACTGGCTTGAGGCGAAGACCAACTCTCTCAGCGTGGCTGAGGGAAACGGATCCTCGACGTCTTCGACGGAGACCACGACCGAAGCCTCGGAGACCTCGACGGACGAGCCGAGCTCGACTACTACATCGTCGTCGGACTCGCCCACGGCATGAGCTACGACGACGTCCTCGAGGTACCGCTCGACTACCTGAAACTGCTCGACGCCTACGCGGCGTCACGACCACTCCTGTAACCGATTATGCCCGCATCAGATGACGGCTTCGGCACGACCTCCACGCTCGAGGTCGAGTTAGACAGTCGGTCGGTCAACAACGTCAAGCAGCAACTGGAGTCCGAGCTCGGGACGACCGAGGTTGGCGTCGCAGATGGCGGCGCGATGTCTGCACAGGTCGCAACAGACGGGTCTGGTGGCGGTCGCGAACGCCGGCGTGCGCGTCGCGAGTACCGCTGGGCCCGCGAGCGGACCGATTACCTCGAGGAGGCAGTAGTCTACCTCGAGGACATCGAAGACAAGGTCGGTGGCGGCGACGGCGGCGGAATGCTCAGTGAGCTGCTCGGCGGCGGCGCGATCGGCGGGCTCCTCGGCGGAGCCGGCGGCGCTGCCGGCGGTATCGGTAGCGGTGTTGCCACGGGTATCGGTGCTGCAGTGGGATCCGCTGTCGGATCGGCGATCGGCGGCTCGAGTGTCGAGGTTGAGAAACCAGACTGGACGCCGATCGAGGTCGACGGGCCTGAAGAGCCGTACGATGTCGACCATCCAGAGGATCCGTACGAGCTGGACCATCCGGAGGATCCGTACGATGTCGACCACCCAGAGGAGCCCTATGCAGTGGAGGATCCATCACCGCTCGGTGTTGAAGACCCGAGCCCGCTGGGGGTCGAGAACCCTGACCCGTTCGCGGTTGACGACCCATCGCCGCTCGAGGTCGAAGAAGTCGATCCCCTCGAGGTCGAAGAGGTGCCCCCGATCGAGATCTCGGTCGATGTGACCACGGCAACTGAAGAAGTGAAGCAGCCGCAGGTAGGTGAGGAGCCGTATATCAAGACAGGTGATGAAGAATCAGAACCTGATTCGGTGTTTGAAGCTACCCGTAAATACCGGGAACAGACTCGGGAACGGACAGAGGACATTCCGGTAATCGGGAAGCCATTTGCAGATGCGGATCGATGGACAGAAGAGCAACTCGAAGGCCTTCAGGACCGCTTTTTTGGTGGGGATTCGCAGTCTGACACCTCGTCATCTGGCGGTTCTTCGGGTAGCTCTGGCAATAACGGAGGGAGCACCAGCCAAACTACAACCACAACAACGACGGTCGAAACATCGGTTGACCCCCGGCCGGCGGATATCGACGCCAGTGTGGGTCCGGTCGACGTCAACGTCCGCGACCTTGACAAGATGGCCGACCGGGTTGTCGACGCGGTCGAGGAACGCATCGAGGAGGTCCGAGATGATATCGAAGCCCAGATCGATGATCTCGAGAGTCAGGTATCAGGGGGGCGGTGAAGACGGTGGTAAAGGCGACTCTGTCAACTACGTGAAACACGGTCGAGCAGCCCCCACTGCTGCGGTCGGAGCAGATTGAAATGGCCAGAGAGCAGGCCGATCGCCGCGCCGGTGAAATGCGCGAGGTTCGCGATCTCCATTCCCGCCGACTGGATCGTCAGAAAAAGCGCGACGCCAGCCGCGACTGATAGCACAACTCGGATCGACGCGCCCTCAAGAACGGCGGACGAAACGGTGTTGCTCGTTAGGAGATACCCGACGAGAGCGAACGCTGCCCCACTTGCCCCGAGAACTGGGGCTGCAGTCCCCATCGCATCTGTCACGGCGACGTGGCTCACTCCGGCGAGTATCCCGGAAGACAGGAAAAAGAGGTGAAAGCGGAACCAACTCGTAGAAAGCGAGATAATTCCGCCTGCGATGAGGATGACGGTTGCGTTCCCTGTGAGGTGGTCTGGAGAACTGTGGGCATAAACGCTCAACGGGAGTTGCCACCACTCCTCTGTAAGCGGTGCTTGCAGCATGAAGGGGTCGACGTCGTTTGCTTGTACACCTGTCCAAGTTGCCAGCGAGACGATAGACATTAGCATTAGCGTCTGAAGCGCTGGATTCATCGCGACCGAGAGACCGCCCATCGGCTTTTCACCAGCGTTGGGGCCGACCTGCTGCGGCGTCTCGGCGGCCTGTTTCATATCCTGATATTCCGTCGAATAGTCAAAAATGATTCCCCTATAACACCATGACACTGAGAAGCACAGCGTATCTCGAGATCGACATCAACGGTGGCGACACTACCGGCGTCTTCGAGCTTCGAGAGGATCTCTCAGATACCGGTGACGTGACGAAGAACTACCTCCTCAGCAACCGCGGACAGCGGTTCAGGGAGGCCTTCGACATCGGCACGGATCTCCTCCCGGACGACGTCGCCGATGCGGACCTCGAGAATCGCAAAGGGTACCACGTCGACGGTGGCTCCGGCCACTACCAGGAGACGCTCTCGTTCGCTGCCAGTCCGGGCGACGAATGGGGCGATGGGTCGACCAATCCCGATGACCCTGACGACATCAACAAGACCGACGCAACCGGATCGGACCTGATCGCGATGAAACAGGTCTTCGAGTGGTTCGTCACCCAGAGTAAGAGCGACAGCTCCGGCGGTACCCGACTCCACATCGGCGAGTGGAATGACGGAACGTACTCGGGGACCGGCGAGGCCGGCGCGTTCGGACAGCCGATGCCCGTTGCGATCAACGAGAGCAGCATCACGTACGACCCGGACAAGCCGGCAGCGATCGAGGGATCAATTACGCTGACCTGGACATCGATGTTCCCCAACGTCGATCTGCAGGGGTCGTTCGACAGTGGGCTAAACGACATCGCCGACTTCGTACAGGACTTTTAAATGAAATACATCTACAACAGCCCGATCCCGGAGGCCGCTCAGACGGCCGAGAGTGACAGTCTCGGCCAGAAACTCGCCGAGGCAGGCATCCTCCAGGAGGACGGCGCGATCGTCGAGTCACTCTCCTCGGAGGCGGCGGACCTCTCGCTCAGTGGACAGTACCGCTGGGGCGAGGAGATCTCGACGATGCTCGCGAACGAGCTCGATGAACTGTCGGACTCGAGCCTGCCGACGCTGCCGCTGTATCGGCGCAGTGGTAGCTACTCGAACGCTGGCTACTACGAGATCGCGAGCGCAGACGTCGAGCCGCTTCATGCGAACGATCGGAGCGTCTGGGCGTACACACTCTCGCTGACGTTCGTCGGTAAGAAGGGGAGCTACTACCGAGCCCTCGAGTCAAACCCGCGGGAACTTGAACACCAGTTTGGGAACACCCTCGAGCGGCTGGTCGGCGTCCCCAGTACTGCTGAAAAGGTTCAGTGGCTCGGCGATGCCGGCGCTCGAGCGTCAGCAACCCCGGTCGAGACACGATCGACCGCGGCGGCGGACGTCGACATCTATGATCTCGACAACGCGTCAGTAGAGGGTGATGCTCCGACGCTGATCTACGCGGTCGACTACGCGAACGAAGTCCCGTGCGGCGTTCGGGTCTACGACACCCGTGGCTACGATGCGAAGTTCACAGATGAGGGTATCCGCCAGTGGCAGACTATCCACTCGACGGAGCACGATATCGCCAACCAAGTAGTCCTTTCAAACGCCCTCCTGCGGCTCCGTCTCGACGAGGCCAACGGTACGCTCGAGGCCGAGGAGTGGGACTCCGCGACCGACGGCTGGACGACGGTCGGCCTCGAGGCCGATCAACCCGCCACGATCGACCTGTTCGACGTCGACCTCATGGACGTCGCGATGGTCCGCGATCGCGCCCAGCTCACGTTCGACGTCGACGGCTCGCTGTTCGCGTTGAACGCGATCCTCAATCGCGGCTACGACGCGGTGCAGTTCTCGAAGCCCGAGGACGAGGCAGGGCCGATCCCGACGGAATTGGCGGACTGGCTCTCCCCGATCGCGTCGGAGTCACTGATCGATCCGAATGCGTCGAAGGGGCTCGTTGCTCGCAACAACGTCCGCCGGTGAACCACTGTAGAACCGACACCTCAGTTTTCGGTACGATACTCCAATGACATTCAATCCCAGCATCGCAGACGGCGCACAGTTGCTCGACATCGTTCAGTACCAGATGGCACTCAACGGCTACCATCTGCTCGATCCCGATGGCGCGAGTGTCGATCCCGGCAGTAGTAACCTCACGGTCGACGTGACGTTCTCAACACAGGCTCGTCTCGGTGGGCCAGCGGAGGCCGTGAGCAATGCCTCGGGGGTCTCCCTTCCCAGTTCCGACCCAGACAACCCGCGGAAGGCGCTGGTCTATCTGGACGACGCTGGCACGATTCAGACGCTCGGCGGTGAGCCAGCAGCGGCCGATCCGTCGAACGAGCAGGGGACGCGGACGGGAGTCCCGACGGTCCCTATCCCTAGCGGGGCGTTCATCCCGCTCGCAGAGGTCTGGATCGGGGCGGGGGTGAGCGATATCTCGAGCAGCGACATCTCGAGTCGGCGAATCCCCTTCTCACAGGGAGAGGGGTCCGGAATTAATGCTGATTACATCCGAGGACAAGGAATAGGAGCGTTCGATCCTCCGATTTATGGCCTCGGAGTCGACGGGGAGATCATCAGAAGCTCGAATACGACCGAGAGTACGCGCTTTTTCGCCGAGAGATACGTCGTTGAGCAAGGTGCAACGGTACAATCGTCTGAAGGGGTCATCGCGGTCCACGCAACTGACGAGATCGTTATAGACGGGTCCATAGATGTCTCAGGTGATGGGGCATCCGGAGGGACGGGTGGTGATGGTCACTCGAGATCTTCTAGTTCGGATGGGGACGACGGCGAACCTGGGACGGACGGATCCCTTGGCGATCTTGTCGGCGATTCACAGTTTAAGTCCGGGGGCGACGGTGGTGCCGGAGGTGACTATATAACAAACGACGGGGGTGCGTCAGTTCCGGGTGCTGATCTCGGAGGACAAGAATATGCGGACAACAGTCCAGAGTGGGAGGATTTTGGACTTAATCGAGGCAGCATCTTCGACTCGCTGATGAATCTTGCTCTCATCGCCGGTGCAGGAGGAGGGGGAGGAGCGAGCGGTTCGCCCGGCGGAACAAGTGGAAGTACCAGTGGTTCCCAAGGTCGTAGTGGGCATGGCGGAGACGCAGGCGATGGTGGTGGAGTTGTCTTTCTCAAAGCCCCTTACGTTGAAATTGACGGCTCCGTCTTAGCCGAAGGAACCGACGGACAAGATGGGGGGAATGGTGTTCCGCCAGACGGATCCGGTTATTCGGGACACGGTGGCGGCGGTGGCGGTGGTGGCGGGGCTGGCGGCTGTATCATCATACTGGCCCGCGAATTTGTAATAAATGGTTCAGTGTCTGTTTCCGGTGGACAACCCGGGACCGGTGGGGCGGGGACAGCCGGGAGCGGGGAATCAGATACTGAACCCGGCAAAGACGGGCAGGCAGGCCAAGCAGGGATCGATGGAAGAATCATTCTGATCGGAACAGACGGACAATGAGCAGTTTCACCTGGGGCGGTTCACAGCCCGCAACATGGGGAGGCTCACAGTCTGCAACGTGGGGGGCATCGCAACCAACTGCTCCGACAAACGTCTCGGTGACCGTTGACGGCATTCGGACGATCACCGTTGAGTGGGAGTTTACGAGCAACGCCGACTCCGCGATCGTCGAACGCTCCCCATCCGGAGACGGCAACTGGAGTGAGGTAGGGACGGTCAGCTACCCGACTTCGACGTTCACCGACGACGAACAGTCGAAACTCGATGATGAGCGGTACGATTACCGAGTGATCGCAAACAATTCGATCGGATCGTCTGACCCTTCAGCGAGTGTCAGTTCGGGCCGGTTGCCACTCCCAGCCCCGACAGGTATCACTGTCGACGCTGTCACCACCGATTCAGTCGACCTCTCGTGGACCGACAACGCCAACAACGAGGACGGCTACCGCGCTTTCCTCTCGCGATCGCAACAGTCGTTTGAGGGGGGTTTCGGCAACTGGACAAGTGGAGCGTGGGTGCGCTCGACAACCCAAGCATTCGAGGGAGCCGAGGCAGCTTACGCTGACGGTTCAGGCGGGACACCGCTCAACTCACCCTCCATTACAATCCCATCCGGTCAGATGGCCGTCAACGAGTACGTCTACCTGTCCGGGAGTATGGATACCAGCGTTAACCAGCACATCGTTTCATACTACGATCCGGGGAACGGCTGGGGTGGCCCACACGTCTCACAGCGGAACGGTGAGCTAATGTACTACGATGGCTCGTGGAACTCAACGGGGTATTCGTTCCCGCTCGGTGAGTGGATCCGCGTTGGTGCTTACATCGACATCGCGAACCAGTGGTTCAGCATCATGATCGTCGATTCGGCTGGTCTCCATCAACCGATCAGCGGAGAAGCGTTCATTGACCGGGCATCCTTCACCGCCGGCGATAGCCGGGTAATGCGACACTCGAACAGCGCTGAGCACTACCTCGACGCCGTGACCCAGTACACCACATCGCCCTCGACAGTCGCAGCGAATAGCACAACAGCGACCGTCTCCAGTCTCCTCAACGGAGAACGATATCACTCCGTAGTGGCTGGCTATACGGCGAATACGGGGGTGTTGGATAACTAATGCCAACCACGTTCACAACCGACGTTCCGGACATCGACTCGCTTTCGCTGGACGCAAGCGTTGCAGAGGAGATTACGGCAGCGTGGAACGCTGATCTGAACAACGGAGAGTACCGCCTCGAACTCCGCGACGACGATCCGAGTGGCGATCATCCACCATACGAACTCGAGACGACGGTACCGTTTGATGGTACACTCGAGCATGTCACCCAGAACATCCTCGGGGGTGAGCAGTATTCGGTTCGGGTTCGGGCACAGACCCAATTCGTGACAGGAGAGTGGATGGCCGCTGAGGAGCTGACGAAACTCCTCGCGTCGGATGCCATCGAGTTCACGGACGTCGGCCAGGTCTCGCTCACTGCCGGCTGGACAATCAACAATGACTTCCGCGGCTCCCATCAGGTTTACCGACGGCGGACGGACTACGGTGTCAGCACGAACTTTTCAGATGATGCCGAACTGATCGGCACTGTTGCGTCCGACGACAGCGACTTCGTCGACGACACGGTTGGCCCAGACCGCGAGTACGAGTATCGCGTCAGGACTCTCACCCAGTGGCAATATGCAGATAGTAGTGTCTCCGACCCGGTCGTCACCGAGGCGCTCGAGATCGGGCGGAGCCCCGTCCCCGCTCGAGGGTGGTACGTCGAGGTCGATCACCCGTCAGGGACGACATTCACGCCGCAGGTCTTGGACGATGCCCAACTCGAGCCCCGGCTCAAGGCACTTCCACGGGCCCAGATCCCGGTCCCGCGCAGCGAGACATGGCTTTCCGAGGCCCTCGAGGACGCCCCGATGCGAGTCTGGAAGGACGGCGAGCGCCAGCCGATCGACGAGATCGAGGACGTCGACATCCAGGCCGACCGGACGGTACTGGTCGGCACCGGCGGCACGGAACTCGAGCAGACCGTCGACCGCGACGTCGTCGCTGAGCCGGCCCACGAGGTCGCGGCGGATCTGGTCGGGGACGAGACCGGCTACGTCGTCAACGTCGACGCGCCGCCCGTCGAAGAGAGCGAGGCCGTCGCCCAGGACCCTGCGACAGCGTCGGAGTGGACAGACGTGACCGAGCACTCGGACCTCTCTGAGATCCCCGTGGGGATCGACAACAGCGCCGACGCGCCTGTCACACAGCGATCGAACATCCTCCTGCGGACTGGCGGCCAGCAGTGGGCTGGGATCGGCGGCACGGGAACGTCGGTCTTCGATGACTCGGCGTTCGCCAGTGGGACAGGGATCGGCCTCCAGGACCAAGGCGACTACGTCCGGTGGACGTTCTCGCTCGAGTCGACGATCGCCGAGGAGAACCTCCGATTTGCATTGCGGGCCGAATCGGACTCCGACGTCCCGCCACTGACGGCAACGATCACGGACACCGATGCCGATCAGACGGTGGGCAGCGTCAGTCTCTGGAGCAACTCCTCGAGCCTCTCCCTACAGTGGTACTCCCACGAGAGTTTCGAGGACGGGGCGACGATCTTCGCCTCCAGTTCGGCAAGTGAGTGGGACGCCGGCGATCTCCCCGCCGGCAACTACGAACTCCGCCTCGAGGCCGGGACGACATACGGCGACCAGGGCGAACTGCGGGTCGACCTGCTCTCGGTACACGACGACCGCTACCAGTACGACTTCGGCGACAGCGTTGACGCCAGCGGCGGGATCGATGGCCCCGCGCCGTACCCACACCTCGTCGAGACGCGACTCGATCAGTACCAGGCCGTCCTCTCGGTTTACGGTGGCGAGCTCGCGATTGACGCCAACGACACGGGCGGCGAGCAGTTCATCGAGATCTCGAACGACGGCATCGACTGGCTCCGCGCCGATAACAGTTCGACCGTCTCCGGTGAGTTCGCCGATCTCGGCGGTTCGATTATGGTCAGACTCGGCTTCTCCCGGCATGGAGACGACGGTGAGGGGGCAGTCCCCCGATACGGCACCGAACCGACGCAGATCAACAGTCTCACGCTGACGGCGTGGCTCAACGACACGCCGCTGGTGATCGGCCGTAACCTCAAGGGCGACCTCTCGGAGGTGCTGACGACGCAGATCGCCGACAATGTCGACGCGCTCTGGGAGGCCCGCCAGGACGGCGACCAGACGACGTTCGAGTGGGCCCAAGCGGGCACCCGCTCGAGCGATCGGGACGCCGATGTCGTCGACTACTCCGTGACGAAGCACAACCGACGCTACCTCAAGGCGACCGTCGAGGGCGGCCGGTCGACCGTCAGCGACGAGGCGGTCACGGCCAGCTACGGCTCGCCGGTCGCCCTCGAGGAGGGGCGCGTGATCGCTGGCTCCGAGCGCGTCCGCAGCGCCGAGACTGGCGAGCGATATCGAACGGGACTCGACTACGAGCTCCGGCCGGGCGCTGGCGAGTTGGACATCCGTGAGGCCGGCGCGATCGCCGATGGCGAGGCGCTGTTGGTCGACTACGAGCACAACGTGATCGGCGAGTGGGAGCACTCCGACTACGACGGCGACACCCGAACCCATCTCGAGGAGACGATCCCGAACGCGACGACGCCGCGGGCCTGCACGCGAGCGGCAAAGGTGCTCGTCGACGAGCTCTCGGTGCCGCGCTGGGAGGCCGACGTCTCGATCCCGCCGGGCGACGCTATCGACGGGTTGCTCGAGGCGCTCGACCTCGAGGCTGTTCCCGGCGACGCGCTCGCGGTCTACGAGAACGACGTTACGCCGGAGGGTCAGCAGCTACGGCTCGGAAACCGCCAGCAGGTCAGCGAGACCGTCCGGCGGATCCAGTCTCAGCTGGCCGCGACGAGCGACCGGGTCTAACGTCGAAGGATTTGTCCTATTCCCCGATCTCGAGTGCGCCGACGGCCTCGGCCGGCAAGCGAGTTAGGACGGGGTGCGAATGGCAGTGGGTCCGGAGGTTTATATGTTGGAGCGAGCCACTAACGATTGCGTCCAATCGGGACGCAGAGACGTTGGTTGCCAAGGGCGTGGATTAACACCCGCGACCCTCCACCGTTTCCAGAGAACTACTTGCCCTCAAGATCAGCAACTACGTAGTGGGCACTGACCGAGTTCAGTGCGACGGCGATCAGGAGGTCTTCGCGACGATCGTCCAGAGGCATCACTGCCGTTGGCCGCGACTTCCGTGATAAAGATCAGGTCCGCGGATGCCGTTTCTCTGCTTCTTTTCGACGCTTGCGCTCCTCGCGCCATCGGAGTATTTGAATAGCTATGCTAATAACTTGAAATGATTCAGCGATCATTCTATCTAAAGTGTAATCACAAGTGGCCGCAGAACATGGTCACACGATTTGATATAACTATGGTATTCTCAGATGGCAGTACCGCCTCGGTAGCTTGAAGTTCGTCTCAACCGTTACTATCCACAGCACGAGTATGCGCGTCAGAACCAAAGCGCGCCGGGGTGTAGGGCCCCGACGCACTCGTGCTGAGTTACCAGCATGGAGAATCACACGCTACAGGACTATAAATCCGGTTTGTCGAAAGAACAGCTCAAGAAACTGTACGTTGATCGTGGTCTAAGCAGGTATAAGATTGCAGACCGGTTTGAAACCGACGAGGCTAAGGTCAAATCAGATCTGAGGAAGTGGGGGATTCTGCGCCCTGGCCAAGTAGAATGGTCTGAAACAGAGCTTCGAAGCCTATACCTCGAGGATGGTTTGACAATCAAAGAGGTCTGTGACAAACTGGACACATACCGTTCAAAAGTTCAACGTCATCTCGCCCACTACGACATTCGAAAGACGCAAAAGCAAGCTGTTAGAGATCACCATGATTCGGATAGTAGGCCGGCCTGGTTCTACACCCGAAAAGATGGATACGAGAATTGGGGCGTCAGGGACTATACTGTCTGTGTGCACCGATTACTTGCCGTTGTCAAATACGGCTATGACGCTTTAGATGGGGCGCACGTCCATCACAAGAACGGCATTCCATGGGATAATAGACTCTCGAATTTGGAAGTTAAGTCCCCGCGAGACCATATAAATGAACATTGGAACGAAATGCCCCTAAGATTCCGTATCGAAGCAGCTGATGATGAGAAACTGGCGATAGCTCTCGAAGCTGCGGGGTATAACAGTGCCGCGTCGGCGATCAAAGAAGAGTAACTCAATCATTCAGATCCCGAACTGTAGGCCCAGATCCGCCGAATAGGCGCTGCGCTGTGTCTGGGTGCCTCGAGGAGCCCGGTTTCGACGCCTCGAACCCAGGGTTTCGGCTCGAGAATGCGGTGTTACACCCGCGAGAAGGGTGTTCTACACCGTGTATATATCGTATGTCGCTCTATCAACTTGGGCCCCCGTCTACTTGAGGAGCGGAACATCGTCCTGCTCGACGATCTCGCTGACATCAAGCGCGACATCACCTTCAGGAGCATCGAAGACCGGTCCGATGGATGTCTTACCACCGGTGTACCAGTCACCCCGACCGCGTAGTCGCTGAAGGTGATCTTCTCGAAGCGCGGCGAACTCAACGCCATTATGGGGCCACTCGGTCGGCTCGAACCGGTCACCGGACTCGATAGAGACCAGTTCGGCGTCGTCAGTTGCTGGTTTCTCCAACTGTTCGAGAGTTAGTTCTCCAATGTGATCGATGAGGACGTACGGCTGGATCCATCTTTCCCGCGATGGCTCGAGCGTCCGTAGCTCGTCATCCTCGGTCAGATATCGCAAGTCATCGAACGATTCCCACTGACCGATGATTGAAATTTCGAGCAGTTGTTCCTCGTCGACGATCTCCTCTGTGGTCTCGAACTTCTGGTCCGATTCCCTGTTGTTCGATCTACCAGAGAGACAACCTGCGAACAGCGCACTCACGCCGCATGCGATCAGGGACCGCCTCTGGATAGAGCCTGTCATCATTCGAAGTCGTAGCCCCACTCACGGAGCTGGTCGGCGACCTCGTCGACGTGCTCGAGGCCGACCAGCAGCGCGGCCTCTCGAAGATCGGCCTTCTTGATCGACTCGCCGAGGACGGCCTCGACGTCCGTCTTCCCCTCGCGTTGCTGGTCGAGCGTCGACTGCTGAAGGTGGAGTTGGACCGTCTGGGCCCGGCCATCGGTGATGCTATTGCGCTCGTAGATCCAGGGGAGTCCGCTGCTCGACGGGGCCGTCGACGACGTCTCGTCACGATCGTCGCGACGCCGGTCGCGATCGTCGCTCGGATCAGGCCGTGATGCCGCATCGGTCGACGTCGACGACTCGCTCTCGACGGGCTCAGCGTCCCCCTCGTCATCGTCACCGTCACTACTGAACGGATCGTCCCCGCTCGCCCCGCTCTTGAATCCCGTCATGCGTCCACCTCGTGATCGAGCGTACCAGGCTCAGGTGGGTTCGGCGCTTCGATCCCTCGCTGCTCCTCGAGGTACCGGGCGAGACGATCGAACTGGGCGAGTGTCTCGAGCTCGTGATCCCGCGGGTAGTCCCGATGCTCGCGCTCGTAGGTGAACGCCGAGCACTGCTGTTTCCAACAGCCCTCCATGAGTGACGTTCGGTCACCGATGATCTCGGGCGTCGGGAACGAGATCTCGTCGATCAACTCCTTCTGATCGTTCGTTCCCTTGAATCCGTTCGGCACCGCAGCGAGGACACCGACCTCAATATTCATCTTGTCGGCGAAGTTCGATGCGAGCTCCTCGAGGCCGGTGACTGATGCGTCACCCTTTGCAGAGGGCTCGACTGGGATGACGAGGTTGCGCGTCGCGTAGATCGCGTTGTAGAGGTGGGGACTCTCCATCGCCGGCGGGTCGCAGATCACGACGTCGTAGTGATCGCCGACGCCGGCCTCCTGGAGGACGCGCTGCAGCTGGGCGTGGACGTTGTACGCATCGCCGAAGTCCTCGGCTTTCTGCTGCTCGCGATCGAGATGGCTCGCGAGGTCCGAGAGCATGTTGTGCTCTGGGACGATATCGACACCTTCCGCAGTTCGAATGAGGTCCTCGAACGGGCCTTTTGGCGCGTTGACCATGTGCCGGACGAGGTTGTCCGCGTCTTTCTCGGCTCGATCGACGTCGACGCCGAGCAGTCGGCTGAGGTCTCCGTCCTGTGGATCCAGCGGGACGGCCAGCACGTTGAGCTCCCCTCGAGCGTGCGCCGCTGCGAGCGACGCCGTCAGCGACGATTTCCCGACGCCGCCGGCTTCGGAATAGACCGTGTACGTGAGCATGAGTGTCTCCGATGCGTTACTAAGATAAGAAACTACGTCAGACAAGATGGCCAAGAAA
>NZ_CP084476.1 GCF_020405225.1 Natrinema sp. DC36 | reverse complement strand
TCATCGGATTCACCCGCGAGTCGGTCGGCGTGCTCGGCGATTACCTCCCCGTGACAGGCCGGACCGTCGTCCTCGAGACGCTGGCACCAACAGCCGAGTGTCTGTCCCGCGAGGTCGGCGACCGCGTCTCGAAACTCCGCGTCGGTCTCGAGGCGTTGTTCAAAGTCCTCGCGAAAGAGTTCGACACACTCCGCGCGGCCGTGGTCGTCTTTCGGGTATGGGTTTCCGAGCCACCCGCGCTCGCCGATCGGCGTGTTGTTCAGATGGGCGTCGCCACGATCGCCGCGACCGATATACACATCGTGCGGGTCCTTTCGGTTGTGCCCGACGGTCGTTTTCACGCCACCGTCGAGTCGTGCCTGCGTGGTATCCGTCATATACAGATAGTGGATACAGATACAGGATACATATAGCTTATCCAGACAAGTGATTCGGATACAGTGTTCTAATACGGTATTACTTCTGAGTAACGTAGTTCAGATTTCGGTAATCCGGTACTATTCGCCGTTCGACTAGGATCCGGGCTGAGAATCGGCCGCCACCGTGACGGTCGAACCTCGCAGGGGGCAACAGTGCAACCTCCGAGCGACCGGCAGACGCGACGGCCAGCGCTGTCTTTCGACTAGCGAGGTATAGCCGTTGTGGTGACAAGTGCACCCACCCAAACCCTATTGGCAGAGAACTCAACAGGCAAGCGACCCTCTCTGATCTTGTCGCGTCACTCCCCCAGTACGCGACCCGCTCGCCACCCAGTCATCTTTCGGCGAGTGGTTTTCAAACCCCGTCTGGCCGGGCCACGAGATACTTACCGAAGGTCGTGATAGGCCATCACGTCGCGTGACCCACGCGCGACAGTCTGTCCGATCATCATCCCGCCCGGCGCTAGTCGTTGCCAGACGCTCTCGCCGGGCGTGGGGGCTATATGTTCTAGTGGAGACACCGCGTTTCGAGTGAAAAGCAGTTAGTCGTCGAGTCCGCGAGACTGGAGTGTGTCGTTCATCGAGTCTCCCCCAGTAGATCCTGAGCCGTCGTATCGCTCTGTATGGATTCGTCGGTCTCGTCAGACCCGTCCGCGTCGGATTCCTCGTCAGACTGGGTCGGTGGCGAATACGCTAGCTCGAGTTCGGCGACCGCAAAGAGTGCCGTCGCCACCGCGGCGAGCGCACAGCCAGCGATCGCGACGACGGCGAGCAGTTGAACCACAAGGTGGACCACCGCCCACGCGGCGAACCCGACAAACTGCACGAAATGGAGTAGTTCAATCTGAGTCGCGGGAAGCGTCTCGAGTTCCGGTGGCGTCGTATACGTCGGTTCGGTGTGGATCAACAGGACCTTCGAAAAGAGGCCACCGGACACCGTAAGGTAGGAGAGTCCGACCGCCCCGGTCGCGAGTACAACGGTGAGAAACACTGACTCGACGGCTGCGGCTACCCGGAACTGCCAGCGTTCGTTGAAGCGGCTCTCCTCGAAACTGTTCGCGAACCATTGGTCGCCGGTCATGAGTCCCCCACGATACGCACAAACCGCGTGTTCTGTTGGGTGTCACAGACCGGGCAGGTGTGCAACGACGGGGGCCCGGGTAGATACTGTCGCCAGACGTGGCCACATGCAAGCCCGCGGATCCGCGAGCACCGGCCACGCTCGAGCGTCACCGTCTCGAAGTCCTCCGAGTCACAATCCCAACAGCGCGGGTAGCCATAGCCCCGGCCCGGCGTCTCACGGCCACACTCGGCACAGCGGTGGGCTGGGGCGATCGGCAGCGGACCGATGGGGAGAATCCGTGCGATACGCCGCCCGTTCGAATCGGTCGGATAGTCGGGCTCGTCGGTTTCGAACAGTCGCTCGTCGAAGGTGTCGCTTGGTGGCCGGGTCGTCGCAACGTGCTCGCCTTCAACCGTGCTGTTGAGACTCACGAGACAGTACGCACACCGGAGCGTGCGCCACCCGTCGCGCTCGCTGTGGGTCTCGACGTTGTTCGGGTGGGCTTGGCACTCGGGACAGTACAGGTTTGTATACCGGCCGTCTCGGATCGTATCAGGATTGACCATCGGTCTCGGTACGAGCTGCCGCTCGAGTGAGTTCGTTCGTTTCGGGGTCCTCGAGAACCTCCGCGGTGCAAACACCACAGACCCACCCGACGAGCCCCTCGCTGGTCGTTCCGAGGTGGTACGCCTTCCGTTCGGTGTCACAGACCGGGCACTCGAGGGCGGTGTAATGCTGTTCTTGGACATCGAACTGTCCGACCCTCATCGAATCTCCCCCAGTAGATCCTCTGCCGTCGTATCGCTCTCGATCGACTCGTCGAGAAACTGTCGCCACTGTTCGGGATTCGCGTCGAGCCACTCGTGGGCGTCCTCGGTCGTCATTGGTTCGGGCAACTCGACGATTCCGAGCTTGTCCATCGGTTGGTGGGCCATGTGCTCGAGGGCGTCGTTCTCAGCGCCGGGCGCGACGAAGTGGTCGATCCACGAGTCTTCCTCGTACAACCAGTGGTCTTCCTCGTTTATCAGGTCGAACCGAATCGTTCCCTCCTCGATGGTCCGCGGGCCCTCGGGACTTGCAACGTCAACCGATCGGGTAGCGCGACCGACGCGGAAGGCGTCGTACTCCCACGATTCTTCATCGAAGGTCATGATCGGACCAACTCCGAGATATCCGTCTCGTCGGCGGCGATCTCGTCGGCGCGCTCGTCTGAGATTCGAGGTTCGAACGCCCACGTATCGGCCGTCTCGTTGCAGTCGGGACACGCCGGCACCGAGACTCCCTTCCAGAACTGTCCGAGAACCATCGGCGTTCCACAGTCGGGACAGTCGATGATGAACTTCGACTCGTCGTCGGCGTGGGCGCGAGCGTTCTGTTCCTGGTACTCGGCTTCGCGTTCGGCGTAGTGGGCTTCGACGGACTTGTTCATCGTTCCACCTTCAGGTAGACGCCCTTCGATTCGACCGCGTCACTGTGCGAGGTCTCGAACTCCGCGACCGTGTAGCCGTCGCGTTTCAAGTCCTCGAGCACCGAGTCAACGTCTCGCCAGTCGTAGTCCTCCGGTTGCATGTCACTCATCCGCGACCACCTGCTCGCCGTTGTTCTTCGCTTCGACCGCGTTCGCGTAGTTGGCGATCGCCTCGGCGGGGGAGAACCCGCGGGCCTCGAGCGTCGCGTCGGCTTGCGTGGCGACGTACTGACGGCCGTCCTCGAAGACGGCGATGGTATAGCACGAGTCGGCGTCGGTCATGTCGCGGTCGGCTTGTGGCGATACGTGGGCGAAGTCTTCGGGGTTGCGGTGTTGGGATTCGGGTTCTGGCATGATTAGGCTGGCACCTCCGCATCGGCGGGCACGATTCGAATTGCCGCGCCACTCCGGTAGTCGGCGCTTCGAAGGTCGATTCCGAGTTGCGATTCCACCCGGTCGACGGTCGCCTCGGTGACGAAGTACGGGTCGGCGAATCCGGTGTGGATCTCGTACTCGGTGTGCACGCCGTTGTCGTCGACGTGGTGGTTTGCGGATACTTCGAGGTCGGTTTGGACCTCGCTCGCGTCGATCGTCTCGAGTTCGGCAGGGGTTGCGTCTCTCATTGTGAATCACAGTCTCGCAGTTGATCGGCTTCGTTCGATAGCGCCCGCTCGAGGGCGGACGCGTCCTCGGTCATTTCGCGCAGCGTCTCGTGTTTCTCGGCGTCGAGTCCGGCCGCCGGCACCTGCTGGAGCGCCGCGAGTGCATCCCGAACGCCGGCAAGGGACTGTTCGCGAACTTCGAGATCCGAGAGGGGTTCGGCGTCGGACATCTATTCGACACCCCTGCGGTCGGCACCGGGAAGCCACGCCTCGCGCCACGTTACACGGGCCGACCATCCGTGCCGGGAGCAGGTATCGCATTCCCATTCGGTCTCGTCAGTCGTTCGGAGTGTGCCGTCACACCGGTCGCCGTACTTGTCGCACGGGTCGCCCTCTGCCGGCGTCGTTCGGAACCACTCGAGACAGCCCTCGCTACACGAGCGCCGGTCGTTGACCGCTTCGACGTGGCCCTCGCAGTCGGGACGTGGACAGTCGTCACCGATATCGGGCAGCTCGTCGGTCCCGATCTCTCGGTCCCCGATCTCCGTGACAACAGTCCCGAGTGCCGGGTCGTCGACCGCCTGAAACTCGCCGGTAGACGTTTTGAAGAACGTGCCGGGCTCGAGTTCGGCGTCGTCAGTCTCGCTTTGGGACATCTATCGCTCACCCCGAACCGGCCGTTCGATCAACCCGTCCGCGACGGCCGCGCCCACGACTTGCGCCGCCCGATCGGGACCGATCCCGTCGGCTTGCTCGAGCGCGTCGGGGTCGTGCAAGGGAACGTCGGTCGGGTCGTCCCACTCGTCGAGTAGCCGTTCGATCGTGTACTCGGTCGGGTTCTTCCGCGGGTTGCGTTTCGAGAGTCCGACGCGCGAGCCCTTCCCCGTCGCCGCGACGAGCATCCAGAGGTCGTGTTCGTTCACTTCGCGGTCGGAATCCACCGGGTCGGGATAGTCCCACGGCTCGGCGTCGAAGCCGTCGACTTGTTCGAAGTCTTCCGGCGCGAACCCGTGGACGCCGTCGGCGACGATCTTGCGCGCTTGATCGGCGTTCAGTGCCGGGACCGACGAGATTCCGCCGGTTGGGTTGCGGAAGTAGTAGCGTTCCGACCCGTCTCTGGCCGCGAGTTCGACGCCCGCCGTCTGTGGGTATTTGCCGACGCTGGTATCGCCTTCGTCCGAAATCTGTGAGTTCTTAGCAGTCATGAATTTCTGCCATGTGTTCGTGGTGTTCTTCGGGCGTTACGCTCGTCTCGTCGCACAGCACGCAGTCGATTGTGTCGGACAGTTCACGCCTCACGGATCGACACCTCGTCTGTTCCGCCGCTGTATCGGTAGAACGTGAATCGGTAGCCGCCGTCGGTCCACCACCACTTGCTATCGGCGACGCTCGAGCCCGAGCCCGTGCTCGTCTTCATAACGAACCGGACGCCGTCGATCGTGAACGTCCACGGGAGCTTCTTGCCCGCGGCGAGTTTCTGTCCGAGATTCGGGACCGTGCTCTCGTCGACTTCGAACCGGTCCTCTCCCGCGTGCTTGGCGGCGATCTCGCGTTGGGCGTCCGTGAGTCCGGGTTCCATCGCACGGTCGTATTCCTCTGTTCCGGGTTCGGCGTCGCCGTCGACGACCGCAAAGAGGTTCGCGAGCGCGTGTCCGAGTGTGTCGCCTTCGATGGTTTCGGACATGGCTATTCGTCACCTCTGCCGTCGCTTGTCGCTCGAGAAACCGTTCCGAGAAGTGCGTTCTTGGTCGATCGTCGATAGAACGAATGGTGTTCGACCAGGTGTGCCGCGTAGTCCTCGGCGGTCATTCCGATGAACGGAATGTCACAGTCGGCGTTAGTACACGACTCGACGCGAACGTCCGGGTCTGCGAAGTTGTAGCGGACCATTGCCCGCGCCTCTTCGGGCGAATGGTTCGGTAGGCTGCCTCGGGGCATCATTCCTCCCCTCGATTCTCGCAGAGGTCGACCGGGATCTCGCGGCACCTGTAGACCGGGCCGACCTTCGGCGGGTTGTTTCTCGAGACTTCGCGAGCAGCTTCGATCGCCGACTCGCGGTCGGGAGCGGCCACGGTGAGTGATTCGTCACTCGGCGACTCGTTGAACTTCGAGTAGCAGAGGTTGACCTCCCACGCGATATCCGCGTCTGTGGATTCCGCACTACTCATCGGAATCACTCGCTGGGTCTTTGATTATATTGTACTGCACGGCCCATCCAAGCGTTCCGTGGCAAGACGAGCACGTTAGTGGGTCCCGTCCAAATTGACTGTCTTCGGTATTCCGGCGAAGCGAACCGCCACAGGAACAGTCGCCGCGTGCCCGAACACCAACAGTAGCAGGCGCGCCGTTAAGTTCGAACGCCAGTCGCTCATGGGGCCACTGTTCATCCTCAGTCGCAGGTTCGCCGTCTTCCCCGACGTTCGGGTGGACTAGTGGCCCAATGACCAAGCCACAGGATGTACACTGCATACGTCCGAACTCTTCGTGATTAGCAGGTTCGAGTGGCTCATCACCGCACCGGTTACAGACCCCGCCGAAAGCCATCGTAACCGTCATTTCACCCATGTCGAGGCCCCGTTCGATCGTTTTGAATTTGTCTTGAGTTTCGTTGTTTGAAGTCGACATCACGCGCTCACCCCCTCGAGATACGATCGTTCCCACTCGCGCCGGCTCTCGAGTTCCTGTTTCGCTCGAGGAGTCAGTTCGTAGGAGTTCGTCCGCCGGTCCATCGGTCCTTTCTCGACAAGCCCGCGGTCGACCAGCGTGTCAAGATTTGGATACAGTTGGCCGTGGTTGATCTCCTTGGCGTAGTAGTCGGATAGCTCATCTTTGACTGCGAGGCCTTTCGCGGGGCCAACCGACGCGATTACGAACAGCAAATCGCGCTGGAATGCGGTCAGGTTCGACACCATGTCAGGCGCACTTCTATCAGTTGCTACCATATTTCAAAATAATATCTTTTGCTGTATAAACGTTCCCCCGACAGGCGGAGATCTCGGTCTGTCGAACTGAGAGGAACAGAATCGCTCGCAAAACAGAGGTGTCTTCGAGACGCTATCGAGCGCTCTCGAGGTCGGTGAACGAATCGCCGCTCGCCGAGACCCACGCTTGCTCGGCCAGTTCGCCGCTCACGTCGAAGATCGCCAGCTCGTCCGGTGCGTTGGGATTCTCGATTCGGACGTGTGAGACGGCGTCCCGGCTCTGGTTAGCGTGCGGGCTCTCGAGTAGGTCCGACGGCGTGACGTAGTTGAACGGGTCGGATTCGGATTCACTCATTCCCACGGCACCTCGGTTAGTTCGTCCCGTTCCGAGTCCGCGGTGAGCCATTCGAGGGCCATGTATCCGGCTTCGGCGAACACGCCACAGATACCGATCGTGAAGAATATCACAGCCGAGGCCAGCAGCGGGTCGTACTCGAGCAGGGCGTTCGGTATCGCCGCGGGGCGGAAATGGAGCGTCGTCGTCACGCCGACTGTCCAAAGCCAGATCCCACCGCCGAGTGCGCGTGCGCCGAGGAAATCGGATTCCGATTCGGATTCGGTCATTTAGAATCGGTCTCCTCCAGATCGTCCGTCCATTCGGCCAGATCCGCCGCGAGGTCGTCGTCTTCGGTCTCGGCGGCATACGTTCGGAGCGCTTCGCGAGCGGCCGGGTCGTCGCCGGGCTCGAGCACGAAACAGTCCGTGACTCGCTGGCCGTCCTTTCGGACGCTGTACTTGTCGTAGAGGCCGACTTGCTCGCCGTCGGAATCGCGTTTCTCGAGCGCTGCGACGCCCTCGAGCGCTTCCTCGAGATTGACGCGGGTGTTCCCCCAGTTTTCGTTGCGCGCTTCCGTGACGACCGTTCGGAGCACGTCCGACAGGATGGCGTGGTCAATCGTCCGCGGGTCGTAGACGTGGTCTTTCGCCTGCCACGCGTCCGAAAGATCGGTCAGCCACTTGCGTTGGTTCTCGGTCAGTCCGTGGCGTTCGACCTGTTCCGCGCCGTAGGTGTCAGGTTTACGCTGGAGGAACTCCCGACGGTTCTTCTCGAGCAGTTGCAGCGCCAGATAGTACACCGGACCGTCGTACAATTCGTCGAATCGGTCGGCGTGCTCGCTCGTGATTTGGCGGGGCATCGGCGTTCCGTACCCGTCGTCGAGAGCGGCGATTGCCTGTTCGACGCGGGAGATCGCCCGCGTTGTCTCCATGAGTGTCGTGCACAGTTCCGAGTGAACGAATCGAAGCGACCCGTTCGGGGATGGCGACGATTCGATGCCCGCGAGTCGTGAGACGGCTTTCGCCGCGCTTTCGTTCACCTCGGCGACGCGGTTCTGTGCGTACTCGAGGTCCTGTCGGTCGTCGTCGGTGTCTTGGTAGCTCATATCTCGCCCTCCATGTGTCGCGTCAACCCACGAGCAAGCGTCTCGGTCTTTCCGACGGCCGACTCCCGCATCGATTGTGAGTAGCCCGGTCGGTTCGACCAACTGCGTTCGTCCCACACAAACCAGCCGTCGTCGGGGTAGCAGTCGGTGATATACGTCCCACAATAGCCCTTCGAGAACGATTCGACGCCCGGTGCGTGGACGTAGCCTCGGTAGTAGGTCTCGTTCTCACCGTAGTCCGGCGACTCTTGCGTGCGACGGCCGGATTCGAAGTATTCCGTCACACGGATCAACAGGCACGTCAGCCCGTGTGCCGTCCAGTGGTCCTCGAACACGAAATCGAGGATTATTGCGGTCCCGTCCTGCCGGAAGGTCCAGCCCCGGATCGGGCCGTCGTCGTCCCACGTTCCGGTCGTCGCGTCGGTTTTCGGTGGGCGCATCATCACGTCCTCGAATATCGAATCGTCGGTGTTCGTGCTCATCGGTCTGAGTCCTCGCTGTCTTCGAGCTGTGGAATCGCTTCGCGAACGTCGCCGTCGGTCGCCTGTTCCGAATCGGGGATTAGTCGCGTCACGCTGTCTCACCATCCGAATCGTCCGAATGTTGGACGGCGATATGCTGGGGGAGCTTGCTTCGCGACACTGATTTGCCACAGAGCATACACGGGCGCGTGTCCCCGTCGGTCGTCTCGTAGGTGTTCACGTCGTCGCTCATGCCGAACCTCCGAAGGAATCGAGCGTCTGTTGGCCCTCGCGGTCGTCGGGCGTCGGAAACTCGTCGTCGCGTTTCGGGGAGAGGCCCACGTCTTCGGGGTCCAGCGAGTCGAGTAGTTCCGTGCTCGTCGCGCCCCGATCGACGCCGAGTTTGTCCATCCGCGAGCGGATCACTTCGGTACAGCGCCGGTCGTCGAACAGCGCCGCGAGTTTCTCGAGCGTATCGTAGTCGTAGTCGTGGAACAGATGTCCGAGTGCTCGGTGGTCGTCCCACGCCTCGAGTACGCCCGCGTCGCGAAGGTAGCTCGAGACCGTCTCGAGGTCCGTCTCGAGTGTGTCGGCGATCTCCGTCGGCAGGTCGCCGTTTCGGTACCGGCGGATGGTGAGCGCGCGGTCGTCAGTCGTTTCGGCGAGTTGCGTGTCGGTACTGCTATCGGTCGTCGTCGGGTTTCGTGTTGCCATTTTCGGGGTTCCTTTCGGATTCTGAATGCTCATTGGTTCTGTCCTCCGTCGGTGAACGCGTTGAGACTCGTCTCGCCGTCCTCGAGTAGTCGGTCGGGCTCGTCGACCGTGACGCCGATTCGTTTCTGTGCCAGCGCCACGTACTCAGGATTCAGTTCGGTCCCGATGAATCGGCGTCCGAGTCGCTTCGCGACGAGACAGGTCGTCCCAGCGCCCGCGAACGGGTCCAGTACGATACCGGGTTCGGTCTCGTCGGTCTCGCAGTCGCAGCTCTGTTCGAACTCGCCGCGCTCCTGGTATGCCGTTACGAACTCGCGGAAGTAACCGCCGAGTGCGTCTTTCGCCTCGCTCGCGAGTTCTTCCACGCGGTCGGCGTTGTTCCCGGTCCCGTCCTGACAGTTCTTCCCGTGTCCGGCGTCGGCGAAGCCGAACGCTCGAATCGCTTCGAAGTGTTCTTCGGTCAGGTTGGCGTTCTCGGCGATCTCCAGTGCGCGCTCGAGTTGTGGTCGGTCGGGGTTCTCGAGTTCCCACACTGGGATTTCCTCGCTCGTTCGGTCGTAGGGCTTCCCGCACTCGGCGCACACCGTCGGCGGGCAACTCGACTTGATGGGCGTCTCGACAAGTTCCGGCGGATAAACCGCGAAGTGAGCTTCGGGGAACGGTCGCACCGGAATCTCGAGGATGTCGCCCGGATTCTTGCCGTTCGGGTGGCACGCTCGGTCGAAGTTGTGGACCTGAGCAGCGCTATCCCGATCCGGGTGCGGGTCGGGGTTCTCTGTTTTCTTCCCGCCGGTATTCGCCCGGCCGATGCTGGCTTCTTGTGGAGCCTCTCGAATCGAATCGAGATCAAACCAGTAGTCCGGCTGTGGCGTCAGGTGAAACACGAACTCCTTGTGTTCGTGTAGGCGGTCTTTCACCGGGTGGGGCGTCGGGTTCGGTTTCGCCCACACCGCATCCGAGCGAACGATCCACCCCGCGTCTTGCAGCGCGATCGCGACGCGGTGAGGAACCATCATCTTCGACTTTCGTCGGATGTGCGTTTCCCGATCGGGGAGCTGTCCCGAGTCCGGCGAGTAGCTTTCTTTCGGGTCGCCGCCGTCGTCAGTCCACTGCCCGCGGCCGCTCCCGGCGAAGGAATCGCCGAGATTGAGCCACCAACTCCCGTCGTCGCGAAGGACGCGCCGGATTTGGTCGGCCACCTCGAGCAGCGAGTCGATGTATTCCTCGAGCGTTTCCTCGAGTCCGATCTGGCCGTCTTCGCCGTAGTCGCGAAGGCCGAAGTACGGCGGGCTCGTCACGGCACAGTGAATCGACGAGTCGGGCATATCGGCCAGCGTCTCCGCGGCGTCGCCCTGGTGAATGTCGTTCACGTAGGCGTCGATATCGGCGTTCATACCGCCACCTCGCGAGCCTCGCCCGCCGTCTCGATCTCGCGTCGAACGCGGGCCAGCAGGTCGTCGAATGCGTCGGTCCGCGAGTGCTTGCAGTACGCGGCCACGACGCGCGTCGGTGAGCAGTTATCCGCGCCCATATCGCGAGTCGTCAGTCCGAAGTCCGCGGTCGTGAAGTAGACCGATCCGTCCGCGTTCGGGTAGTGACGAGAAGCGGTCACGTCCGATCCACAGACCGCCAGTTGCCAGCGGTAGCGACCGGTCGAATGGATCACGCGGCGTTCACTGTGCATCGGGCTCACCTCCAGAGACCGGGCGCTGTTCATCCAGCGGCGTCCCACGGCTCTCGACGCGAACGAGTGCGCCATGCACCGTTTCCACGTCCTTGTCGATCCGATAGATGCCCTCGAGTCGCGGGTACTGTGCGCAGTAGTAGTGCAACTCGGCGTGGACGGGCTCGCCGTCTTGCAGGTCGATCTCGCCGCCCTGGAATCGGAGACAGTCGGCGGAGCGGTGGTGCTCACATACGAGGGTCGTGTGTTCAGTCATCGGCATCCGCCTCTGTCGAGATACCGTCGGAGTAGGCCGACAGCGTCGGGTCGTCACCGACCAGGAGTCGTTCGACGAGCGACTGTGCGAGATTCACCGGCACCGCGTTGCCGATCTGTTCGATGGTATCGGTTTTCGTGCCGGCGAACTCGTAGTCGTCAGGGAAGCCCATCGCCGCCGCGAGTTCGCGGGGCTGGAGCATCCGATATCGGATATCCAACCCGTACTCGGCGTGTTCGGGAACGACGAGGGCGAATCGGCCCTTCGTCGTCACCGTCGGGAGTGGGTCGTCGATCGGTTTCGAGGACCCGTTGCCGTAGTACTCGACCAGATACGGTTCGACCTTCCCGATTGCGCCCTTCGTGGCGATCGTGGGTACCGGCTCGTCGACGCTCGGCGGGCGGCCGCCCGACTGTTGTCGGAGGAGATACGGCACGCAGAGGGCGAACTTCTGCCCGCCGGACGTGATCGTATCCACCGGCTCGTCGATTGACTTCGACGTGGCCGTGCCGTAGTATTTGACGAGGAACGGTTCGCTTCGTTCTTCGACTACGCCGGCGGCGTCCTCCGCCGGTACCGGGTCGGCTTGCATCGCTTCCACGTCGGCTTTCGTCAGCTCGCCGACGGCGTCCGCGAACGGCTCGAGGTCGTCGCCGGCGTGGCGTCGGAGTCCATCGGCGATCCGTTCCATCGTGTTGCCGACGAGTGGTCGGTCGCGTTTCCAGATACTGTCGCCGGCGTCGGACCAATCGATGATATCCCGCGCGCTTCGCCACGGGTCGGTTTCGCCGTCGCCGTGCTCGGAGTGTGTCGGGTCGGGAAACTCCGGGCGGTGTTGGCGTCGGCCCACGATGAACAGGCGCTCACGCGAGGTCGCATCCCCGTGGTCGGCGGCGTTGAGCACCTGCCAGTCGACCGAGTATCCCAGAGAGTGAATCGCGTTGATCCACGCGTCGAACGTCTCGCCTTTCTTCGATTTGAGCGGCTGGCCGTCCGCGCCGACCGGCCCCCAGGAACGAAGTTCGGGGACGTTCTCGAGCACGAAGCCGTCGACGTAGAGCTTCTGGAGCCAGTCGAGGACGTGCCACGGGCTCGCACGTTTCTGTTCATCGACCGGCCTCGAGCCGCGAGCATTGCTGAAATGCGTACACTGTGGGCCGCCCGTGAGAATATCGACGCGCTCGGTTTCGAACACGTCCCGCGGGTCGAGTTCTTCGACCTTGGCGTTGTAGTGGTCCGCCCACGGGTGATTTCGCTCGTGGGTTTCGATCGCCGGTCCCCAGTGGTTGACCGCCGCGAGTTTTACGTCACGGTTCAGGGATTCGCAGGCTTGTGCGAGGCCGACCGAGAGGCCACCCGCGCCACAGAACAGATCCACCGCTCGGATCGTGTCGTCGGGGCGTCGGTTGCTCACTGTCCGTCACCTCCCTTCCCATTAAAGATCGGATGGTGCTCGGACGTGTCGCCACGATCCTCAACAGGATCGTAGTCGGGGTCTTTGCCCGCGCCCTGTCGGAGATCCCGCGCACAGATCGACGGGCAACTCGGACAGTGATACAACACGCCCTCGACGCCGAAGACGCGAATCGTCTGTTTCGTGACGTGGGTGCCACAGTTGCGGCAGGTCCGATGCGTGTCGACCGAGAGTGTGTCGACGAGTGGGTCGGTGGATTTGCTCATCCGAGATCGCCCCCGAGAACCGTCTGTGCGACCGCGCAACCGAGTCGGCGGGCCGCCGTGTGAGAGCAGGTTGGGAGTCGGGTGAGGCGGATCATCGGCCGCCCTCCATGTCCTCGAGCGTTGCCTGTGTCGGCCTGTCCGATGCCGGTCCGACCCACAGGTCGTCGGACGGGTGGATCGGTGGACAGTCGCCGCGTGTGTCCTCGCAGTGGGGTGAGAGGCGGGCGATAACACTCCCGTCGTTCGAACAGATCCACTCTCGGAGTACGTCGTCGTATTCGTGCGTGTACCAGCCCATCACGTCCGCGGGCTCGAATCGGTGGGCGCACATCGCGAGCGTCGAGAGGTCCCCCGTGGTGACTCGCCGCGCGTTCTTGAGTGCGATCGGCTTTCGCGTGTCCCCGACAGAGAGGCGTGCCTGTTTGCTCCCGGTCGTGACAGTACCGCCGTCGGGAAGGACCGTCTTCGGGTCGTCGTCGGGATACTCGTGTGCGTCCGACTGAACGATGAGACAGCGCCGAATCGTGTCGTAGTGTGGTTCACAGACCCGAACGTCGCCCTCGAGCACGTCGCCCTCGAGTTCGATTTCCATCGGGACCGTGGTGTGTTCGTCTCGCGGTGCGTCCGGCGAGACCGAACAGAGCACGCAGTGACCGGTGGGTTCGCCGCCGTCGGTCCGAATCTCTTTCTCGTCCTCGTCTTTCACGTCGTCGGGATCGATACCCGCCGTCTCGAGGTCTTCCGCGTCGGCGTTCGCGAGCGTCTCATTGACAGCGCTGGAGTGCCCGGAGTCGTCGCGCGTCTCGCCTGCTCGGAGTTCCACACGCGTGCCGTCGGCGTCGTAGGCCCGCGACGTGGTCCCGTATTTCTGTTCGGCCGCGCACTGCTGGCAGATCCCCGAATCGGTTTTGTTCGGGCAGCCGGATTCGGCGCACTCGGTCGGCATTACGCGAGCACCCCCACTTGCGCGAGCATGTAGCAGTTGACCGCCGCCGCGGCCAGCCACGGGAGCGCCAAACACACCGGGACGATCCCTCGGTGCTCGCGCTTGAGGAACGGCCGGCAGAGGAGTCCGACGCCCACAGCGCCGGCTTTCATCGCCAGAAATCCGAGTGTTCCGTGTGCGAGGGCTGCGCGAGCCGTCGGGTTCGATTCGACGAGGCCCGCTTCGAGGCCGACCTGCGTCGTGAGTACGTCCGCCGCGAGTCCGACGGCGACGAGTCCCCACAACGCTCGCTCGAGGGTGGCGGGTTCGGGGACCGGAATCTCGAGAGTGACCGTTCGGGTTTGGATCATGCCGAGATCACCGCGTAGGCGATTAGCGCGGCCAGTATGACGATTGGGATGACGTATAGGAATACGAACGCCAGCGCTGGCGAGTACTCGCGGAGGATCGACAGGCGGCTCTCCTCAATCGGCTGGCCGCCGTCGGTGATGAGTCGCGCCGCGTCGGGTTCCGACAGCGGGCCGTCGTCGGTGTTCTCGAGGTCGCCCGACACGTCGATCGCGTTTCCTTCGAGGTCGTACTCGAGGTCGCCCTCTGCCCCACAGAACGTACACTCGACCGTTTCCTCGATAGTGGCGACCGAGTCGTTGGTCGGTTTCGTGTGGCTCGAGGTGATCTGGAGGAACTGGGGCGTCTCGCAGTTCTGGCAGGACAGCATCACATCCCACCCCGAATCTTGTTGACCTTGCTAATCAGGATCTTGCGCGTGAACCCGGAGCGTTGTTCGTTTTCGATGATCGCTGTTAGGTGCTCGTCCGTCACCGGAGCGAGGAGACCGTGCCACGAAACGAGTCGGCCGGCGTCGATGAGCCGTTCGACGGCATCCCCGATTTCGTCTCGCGAACACGGCACGTTGCCCTTGCTCGCTTCTTGCTTGAGCCGGGTTTGGCTGGTCCAGATGTTTCCTTCCGCGTTCGTGACGCCGTCCGGCGTCGGCTCGGTACGTTTTGTGACGACTTCGAACAGCGTGTCGTCGACTGTCTGCGTGTCCGTCATTCCGAATCGCCTCCATTGGATCGGTCGTGATCCGATAGCGCAGAGCGGTATTCCACCATCACTTCGTCGTCGTACTGCGAGTAGCAGAGCGTGAGTCCGTCGTAGTAGGTCCCGCAGTCTTCGGTGGTCTCGAGTTGGCGCTTGACCGCGTCGAACGAATCGACAGGAATCAGGACACGCCACTTCTCCGGGTCGTCGATGGACTCCGAGAACGTCCGTATTCGGTCGGCCGTTCGACCGGTCTCGTCCATCGACTGTCCCCCGTCGGTAACGGGTTCGGCGAGCGAAATCGGGACCATCTCGTCTGGATCGATCCCGGCGTCGGTGAACCTCGGGTTCTCGAGGTCGGTCGCGAACAGCGAGTAGTCGAACGGGAGGTAGACGTAGGCGCGAGCCTTCGCGACGCCGTAGCCGAACTCGGCCTCGGTGGATTCGAAGAGGTCCCGGTCTCCTTTCGAACTCGCCATGGCGATCCGACCGTCGGTCAGTCGAACGTGGTCCGCGACGAACGTGCGCTCGCCCTCACCGATGATGAGTCGGCACACGTGGCCGTCGTCGATCCCCGCGAGGCAGTCGTTCGCAGCGGCGTTCCCGTAGACCGAGTACGGCGTGTTGATCTCCCGGTCTTTGGGTTCCATGTGCAGCATTAGGCATCGCCTCCGTTCGTCGCCGCATCGGTCGGTGGCTGTGCGTTGGACTCCGCCCACTCCTGCGGGGTGTCGAACTCGCCGTCGGTGAGTTGTTTCCGCTCTGCGTATTCCTCGTCTCTTGGAACCAGTTTGTGAATGTCCGAGTCGTCCTCGGCGAACCCTTCGAGAGCGGCGCGGGAGCCGTCGTAGTCGTATCCGATCGATCCGCCGCGGAGGAAGCACAGTTCGTCGTGCTCCTGGTCGTGTTCGAAGGTGTGGATCTCGTAGTCCGCGTCGATGAACATCAAGACTTCGTCGGTGTGTTCTGCGAGGTACTGTTCCCACTCGTCGGCAGAACGCTCGCTCATTCCGAATCACCGCCGTTACTCGCGGCCAGCGTCGGCGCTCGCGTGTTGATCTCGCTCACCGGCTTCGGATCGGTGTCGTTGATCGGTCGCGACGCGACCTCGCCGAGTGACAACGGGATCGGCTCTGCCGTGCGCTCGTCGCCCTCGCCGTCGAACGACCGGCACAGGAACGGCTCCTCGGCGTCTGGTTGTGCCGGAAAGATGTACTCCGTTCCGTCGGCGCGCTCGAGTTTGAGTACCTGCCCGGCCTCGAGTCCTTTGCAGTCTGGGTGGACGTCGTCGGGTTCGGCGGGTTCGTCGGGAGTCTCTTCGACAACAGCGCCGCCGTCCGTTGCGGTGGCCCTGGAGTCGGTCGGCTCGGCGGCCAGTTCGTCGTCGATTCCGAGGTCGGCTTTGCGCTCGTCGATCGCCTCGAGAATCGTGTTCCGGTACTGGCCGGCCGTGATTTCCTTGGCGACCGTCTCGTAGGCCTCGAGTAGCTCCGGGTCGCGGATCCCTCGGATTCGGGCCGTCGCCGTGAGTTCGTTCATCTCGAGAAACCGTGCCGGGTCCTCGCCGTGAATCTGCTCGAGGTACGGGTACTCGTTGGTCTGCGAGGATTCGGCGACGTGACGACCGTTCATCGGTCGCGCACCTCGTCCGTCGTGAGTTGCGTGTCGTTGTAGCCCGGCGTTGCGCGGAGGTCGATCGAGACGCCGTCAGTGTCCGACGTGCCGACGACGCGTGGCTTGCGAGTGGTCTGTGAACTGTTCTCCGACTGCGATTCAGTCCGACTAGATTTAAGTCGGTCAGGCTGTAATCTGTTCATGGTTCGCTGATTCTCCATTTCCAGGGGAACACGAACCGCGTCGCGTCATGCCCTAACATGGCGCTTTTGCGAGACTGTCAATCTCGATTAGTGGTTCGTGTGAATAGTACATTCGACTGGGGTGACTTAGTTCTTTCGAGTGTGCAGGTGCACAGTAACTAAATAGCCGGTCGTCGTATCGCTATTCGTGTCTCGAGACGACGATTCCACCGACGACTTTGGACGGAAATACAGTTCCTCGCGGTTTCTGGAGGTTGTACGGCGGGACGGACCAGTCACGACAGGTGAAGTCGCGAAGGAAGTTGACTGTCACCGGAACACAGCTCGGGAACAGTTGAAACGACTCGCCAAACAGGGCCGAATCGGAAAAGAAGAAATCGGCCAAGAGTTCGTCTGGCGTACGAATTGAGTTTACTTTCACTCCGCGGGGGAAGCGTTTATACTACTATTCGTTGTAGGACCTATCATAATGAGTGCGCAATCAGAGCAGGCGACAAACAGCGATTCGGGCGGTGATACCGAGCGATTATCGCGACGGGAGCGTATCGAGAGTCGGCAGCGTGATATATCCGACGGGATTACCGACCTCGAGAACGACGCGGCGAACGAACAAGTCGAAGCGCTTGTGGGCTTGCTCCGGCAGATGGATACCGAGTTGAAGCGACTCGAGGCCCGTAACCGACAGTTGACGACTCGTCTCAAAAAGGTCGAAGCGGTCAACGGCCTCTCCGGTGGTGAGATCGATTTGGGCGATGTCTCCGCGTTGGACCACCGAGACGAGAAAGTCGTCAAGGCGATCGTCGCCGACGGCGTGAATGTGGTCTCGCTCGACGACCTTCGCGAGCTGTACCGCGGCCACACTGACGTTCGTGACCCGGAGACGTTGAAGGATCGGATTAAGACACTCACCGCGACCGATCTATTCAAGCTCAAGACTCACGGGCTGCACTCGAATACGTGGCGGTTCGTCGGGCTCGAGGATTAGTCCGCTATGCTCTCAGAGATTCCGAAGTCCTTCGAGGGGAAGCTCGAGCTATGCCAATTCTGTACAGTTGAGCGACCAACGTCCGGACTGACGGGCTTGCGAGTAGTGAGGGAACATTCGAACGGTGAATATTCTGGGAGACCTATCTGTAGTAATCTCACCTGCACAGGGTGTCTTTCTGAAATTAAGGAATTGAACGAGGACATGACCAGATATGAATTTGGTCAAATGGAGCGACACAGCAATTTCTCATGGCGGGCAGATGAATGTGGTTTGTGTGATGGCGATTTTGGAAATGTGTCTCGGGGAGAATACCACACGTCAGCCCACGGAAAGGGCGATCTTGAGTGGGAAATGCATGTTCCACTCTGTCGCAGTTGTACTCTCGTCATTTGGCGGTTTCTTGTTCAAATGTCTTCGGTTGAGGATTAGTCCGCCAGCGCCGAGTGGCCCGTCGAATCCGCGAGCGTCGTCTGGTCTGGTTTTTCGCCGAGTGTGACAACGTCGTGGTCAAACCGCTGTACGGCGTCCGGTTTGGGTTTCAGTAACGGCGCGAGAACGTCGAGCCAGTCGTCGATCCACGGCCCGACCGCCCCTATGAGCGCGACCCGGTCTAACGGCTGTCCGAACGCGTCGATCAACTCGGGATCGCCGAGATCGTAGCCGAGTTTCTCGAGTGCATCGAACAGGACGCCGTCGACGGTCGTCGTGTTGATCGATACGGACCCATCCTCGTAGCCCGGCTTCGTCGCATCGATCTCGGGGACGTACCAGGGCGCAATCGCGACCGTCCACTTGCGCCCATCGACGCGCTGGAGGATATCGAAGGCCGCCAGCCGGTCGATGTGCTTGCCGTAGGTCACACCGGAACAGCCGACACGCTGGAGGATATCCGAGCGCCCGATCGGGCCGTCGGCGACGAGCACGGCTTTCAGGATCTTGCCCGGCGTCGGTGCGGCGAGCGACGGGAGCAGGCGGTCGCCCGGCAGCGCTGCGAGCGCGTGTTCCACGTCGGCGATCGTCACATCACCTGGTCGCTTCGAGCGCGTCAGCGCCGTCAGCGCGTCCACCACGTCGAACGGTGAGCCGGTGTAGGCTTCGAACAGTCGGACCGTCCGCCGCATGGCCTCGGACTCCCGGCCCGGACAGAGGTTCTTTTTCTCGAGGATGGTCTCGACGGCGTGGCGCATCGACGCGTAGTCAGAGACGTCGGTCACCGGCACCTCGAGTTCTACGGGATCGTAGTCGGTGCGGTCGTCGAGTCGGTCGTCGTCGCGAGCGGCGATCGCCCCGCGGATCTGTTCGGCGAGGCCCGTGATACCAGGACCGGAGAGAACCCACGACGCCCGGAGGTGTGCGTTCGGGTCCGATGGGTCGATTTCTCGCCCCATCGCCGACTTGCGTTTCATGCTGTCTTCCTCCCAGAAGTTTCGCTCGAGGGAGTGCATCCCGTAGGAGGCTTGCCGCGTCGCAACCTCCGAGATGAACCGACAGAACTGCGAGTCGTTCAGGTTGTTCGGGTCGGGAACCCGAACCTCGATCGAGATATCGACGCCGATCGCATCGTACAGCGCCGTCGCGGACATGAGCAACCCGTGTGCCCGTCGGATGAGGTCGCCGCGTTCGTCTTCCTCGAGATCGTCCAGCTCACCGAGTTTGCCGAGCAGGACCGATCGAACACCGGCGTAGCGATCCTTGAGCTTATCGTAGGCCTTCTCGTCTTCGGAGAGCCACCCGACTTGGGCTGCGCGGACGAGATGGTCGTAGGTCTTGTAGGGCGAATCGGTCGCCTCGCCGAAACAGTTCTCGAGTTCGTCACCGAGCGCCGACGGCGTGAGTACGGTGCTCCATAGCTTATCGTCAAGTAACGCAGTTGCAAGCCGCACCAGTGTCGGTATCGTTCCACCGTACTGTGTGCTCAGGGTAAGGTGGTCCTCCATGCAACTCACGTAGGTCACCCGTCCGTCTTCCCACCGTTCTACCGGGTAGTCGTTCAGGTTCACACCATCCCGGGCGTCAGCCGCTGTAACACGCGCGTGCAGCGGCCAACTGCTGTCCGCTACCGTCGGCAGCCACTGCACGTAGCCAGCCTCCGCGGGGTCGCCCGTATCGGCCAGCGCGGCTTCGGCTGGTACGCCGTCGTCCCCATCACCCATCCCGTTCGCCGTTCCATACACTGTACTTGCTGACTGACTGTTGGTCTCAGTAACGCTGTCCGATTCGGGGGACGATTCGGACTCGTCGGGTTCGTTGAATGTGGCGAAAACGGTCTCCTGATCCGGGTGAACGACCCGTCCGTCGTCTGTAATCATGCCGGCTGCAACCTCGCCACGCGCTGTGAGCGTCATGGTGTTCTCTGTGCCGCGGGTATCGACGGCGACGAACCCGTGGTCGTCACAGAGCGAGTCGATGTACGGACGAATTGAACCCTTCGAAAGACCGTTTCCGTCGTCGTGAGCAAGGTCTTTGACCGTTGCGCCGGGGTTGCGCTCGAGGTGAGTTAGGATCTTGAGCTTGCCCGCGCGCTTGTCCATCAACTCGAGATCGGTGTAAATCGTGCCCTCGTCACAGCCGTTCGCAGAGCGCTCGATTTCTTCCGGTTGACGCCCCGGCATGGCGACCTGAGTAACGCAATCGGCGAACTCTGGGTGACTCGATTCGAGCGTTCGGTGGACTCGCGGCGAGGTGACGATCGTCACGTCGACGGCGTCGGCGAGCGCTCTAATAGCGGCGAGTGTCTTCCGGCGCGTGCCGGCGTGGGTGGACTCGAGCCACTGCTGGCCATCGAATCGAACCACGAGTTCCGGGCGACTATCACTCGCTTGGAGCACCGGAATGACAGTCTTCGCGAGGTCGTCGTGACCTAATCCAAGTGCGTTCCGGCCGGTTCCGAGACTCGTCAGTGCGGTTTTACCCCACTCCCGGTTCTGTTGGTGGCGCTTGTAGTTGTCTTCGATGAAGTCCTGTTCGTCGAGATCGGTATCGTGGTACTTCTGCGTGTAGGACGCCAGCACACTCGCGTAGCTTGCCCGGCCGTCGGTGACGCCGCGGTCGGCGAGCACGCTGGCGAGCTGGCTAGCGCTGAGACCTCCGTGGTCGGAATCAATCGCATCGACGGCGCTTACAACGTGGGGTAACAGCTCCTCGAGCACGGCAGGCAACCATTCGGAGACTGTCGGCGGCACCTCCGCGGTGATCGTATCCAGGCGCTGTTGTTCGGGCGGCGTCGGTCGGATTGCGAGTTCTCGTTCGGGCTCGCCGGTCGCGTCGGTCTCGGGTTCGGGTCCGACGGGTTCGGGATCGGTCAACTGCCGGTCGTCGTCGTCGCCGTTGAAGGCCCCGTACTCGTCCTCGAGTTGGTCCTCGAGCGTGACGACGTTGCCCGCGATCGCGTCGGCGCGGTCTTTGAACGCATTGGAGCGCTGCCGAATGCGATACTCGTTCAGCGTTTTGAATCGCTCCCTGTCACCGACGATCGTGTCCTCGAGTGACGGATCGACTGTCTCGCCCCGGCGCTCGGTCGCGTGGTGACCCTCGAGCAAGTCCTCGGTCGCTGCGATTCGGAGGTCGGCCGCTTCGTCGGATGGGCTCGGCGTCTTCGCGTTCACTTCCTCGAGTTGCTCGCCGTACTGCCCGCGCTCGTTGACAAACTCGTTGTACGCTTCCGTCTCTCCGGCTCGTTTCGCGAGATAGCGGGCTCGCCATTCGCCCGCTTGCTCACGCGAGGGGAGACGCTTGAGTTGCTTGACCTTCGACACGCTGCGATCGACACCACAGCAGGGGCAGGAAACGACGTCTTGCTTTTGCCACCCGCGGCGTTGGATCCACGGCGTGTTACAACCCTCGGAGGTAACGAGGACATCGAACTCGCCGCTCATTGGAAAATCACCGCACTGACGGCTATCTGCGTATGGAAAACGGCACTCTCTCCGGTGGGCGCGAACTGTGGACTCATGTATTCTGCACTCCGACCACAGAGCGCCCACTCACCACTCGGCGACGAGACGTAGTCTCGCAAACGCGAGAGTCGCCACTCGTCGTGGGGGAAAGCTTAAGACCAAAGACGCCCAACCCAAGAGTAGCCAACTTCTGGGTGGCGCGGACTCGGCCCTGCGCCCTGCGGTCAATTTTCCTTAGCTGTGCATATGCGAAACGAACGAATCCGCCCGCCTTAAATCTAGTCGCAGCGTCAGACGTTCCTTGCATTCAATTTCCAGGGGAACACTGTGGCCGTTTCCGGCCGGCCGGCGACCGCCCTAACGGCCGCCGGCTTGTCTTGCGCCTGCTGCCCTAACAGCAGGGACCCGATACTTGTCGAGTACATAGGCGCTACAGCGCCACCTCCTCAACCCCGACACACTCACACACGGCTTCGAGCCAGTCGGGGACGATCGCCGGCTTGCTCGTCGGGCCGGCATCATCGTAGACGCCCTCGAGTTCGCCGCTGCGTAGCGCCACGTCGACGACCCAGGTGGTCTCGCAAAGTGTGACGCGCACCTCGCCCGTCGACGTTACGTCGCCGCGGATCGTGACCTCGCAATCGGGCACGGGCGAATGGTCGACGGTCAGTTGCCCGCTGTCGCCCAGCTCGCGGAGATCGATTCGGTGCGTGGTCTCGGTGGGGGTGTCGGTCTGTTGTGTTTCGGATTCGGTGAGTGACATGCTAGTGTGGACGTTGGACACCACTAAAGCAGATTCGGGGGTATTTCCACCCGTTCCACCCGACGCCCGCTTGCGATTATCGCTCCCACCCTGTCGGTGGGGGCTCGCGCACGAACCGCTCACGTAAGCAGACGTTGCGTCGCGCGCAACTGTCTTATTGGCGGAATAGTTTAGGGGGCGGGGCGCGTCTATCATGGTGTTGCGCCAGCAGTTGGCGTCTGGACGGCGTGATATGAGCACGCCCGTCCGCTCCGTTTTACGGACAGGTTACCCGGCCAGTGAGTCCCTACTGCTGACATCCCTCTCATTGTAAGTGCCTCATAATAAACCTTGGCACTATTCGATGCCAAAAGCTACAACACTATAGGCGAAATAGCATTGTACTATGCCTAATGATATTGTATCGTATGGAACTAAGGACCGAAACTGGGAATTGGCGGGTAGATGCGCCCGCGTGTATCGTGGATGACTGGGAATGATGACTCTATTCTAGAGTACCTCGAAGAGCGTGACGTGGCGCTATCACCGCGCGGCCTGGATATCAATCTCGAGCGCGAAGGGATCGGAATTTCATATCGGACGATTAACCGACGCCTGAAACAACTCCACGAGAAAGGCCTTGTAAAAAAGGTGAATGGGGATAGTGGCTGGTACGCGATATCGGACAAGGGCCGAAAGTATCTCGCAGAAGAACTCGACGCGAGCGAGTTAGAAGACGACGAGAACTGACACCTTTTCCCCAACACATATCACTGTCGGTAAGCACTCCGTATCCTGTTCTCGACACTCTTATACCCTGATAGAACACAGAACAGATATGTACGATTTAACAGGCTTCCAGCGCGACCTTCTCTACACGATCGCCGGCCAAGACGAACCCCACGGCCTCGCGATCAAAGACGAACTCGAAGAGTACTACGAGAAGGAAATCCATCACGGGCGGCTCTATCCAAATCTGGATACGGTCGTCGATAAGGGCCTCGTCGAAAAGGGCGAAGCCGACCGCCGAACGAACTACTACACGATCACCGCTCGCGGTCGCCGCGAGATCGAAGCGCGCCGGGACTGGGAAAATCAGTACGTCGGGGAGCTGCTCGGCGAGTAGGGCCGGGGACAAGCGAAACATCGGAACCCTTCAGATATGGCCGATTCTGACGCAGTCCACCATTTCTCAGAACAATTCTTTTTAAAGTACCCATCCGAACAGAATATTGCCGGGCGTTAGTCACCCTCGTCAGGAACGAGTGATAACGCGCTCGGCGAACGAACATGGGACCGAAACGAAACCGAGCCGAGCGTGAAGCAGACCGGTTGGAGGTTGCAGAACGACGCCTCCGCGTCGCGACGCAGGCTGTTCGGCTCACAAGAGAGGTCGTTACCTTGTTCGCGGCTGTAGCGTTAACAGCGCTGTAAGAACAAGGGTATCACAACACATCACCCCTCATGGGGTTCCCCTGAATAGGGGGTTTGATCGAACCAATCCACAAGCTGAATAGAGAACTCTCTCTGGAGTGTAGAACATGGGAAAGCCGGGACAGATTAGCGTGAACGAGTGAACGTTCAGAGGCTTCCTCCGCCCTAGCCACCTGTCGTCAGGAACTACTAGAGGGCACGTCGTAAAATTATAAAAGGGTAACGGTTTTGCAGATTTTCCTAGATGGACCAGACGCAAGCGCCCTAGAAAACACCTCCGACGTAGACAACCCTAACCGCCTTTCACACCACAAGCCCAAGTTCGTCGGTCACGGTCTCCCGCACTTCATACATCGGCTCGTGTTCCGGCCCTGATTTCTCGATCAACCCGTAGCGCTTGAATTTCGGGAGCCACCCGCGGACCGTCCGATCGTGGCACGGGTCGTCGGCACGCTCACAGTAGGTCTCGTACACCGCACCACTCGTCGCCGGCCCGACCGACGCCATAGCCTCGAGCGTGAGCCGCTGGTCTCGAGAAAGGTCCGACAGCCGGGAACGAACTACGTGCTCGTCGGCGTCGGGTTTCGAATCGTCGATCACCGCGCGCGTGACACGGTCGGCCGCGCCGTTGGCGGTGTTCCGAACGCTGTAGTACAAGAGCGCGATCGCGTCGCGAGCGTCGGACTCCGAACACCGGGCGATATACTCGAGTTCGTCGGATTCGATCACGCCGGGTTCGACACCGACGCTCGCGCGTTTTTCGAGAATCGAAACCAGTTCGTCGTCGGTATAGCTCTTGAACTCGATATTCTCGAGCGTCCCGATGCGCGAGTCCAGGCGCGTCGATTCCTTATCGAAGCGCTCGAGGTCGAACGCGGGCCATGGCTCGTTCGAAATCAGGATGAGTGCCAGCTCGCCGATCGCGTACAACTCGTGGAGCACGGTCAGATCATCCAGTTGGTCGGCCTCGTCGAGGACGATCACCGTGGGGCCGTCGACGGCCTCGCGAACCAGGGCCGCCAAATCATCGGTCGAGACCGACCGGCGCTCGAGCACCGAGCCGTCGCCAAGCCCTTCGAGGACGCGATTCAGGACTGACCGGCGCGCGTGCGAGGAGAGACAGTTGACGTAGATCGACCGCGGGAGTTCCGAGGTCACACAGCGGACGGCACACGTCTTGCCCGCCCCCGACGGGCCGTAGATGAACGCGCCGTTCGGCGCGACGCCGTGGGTGACCGGCTCGAGGACAGCAGAGAGGTGGTCCAACTCACCGTCACGGGCCATAATCACCTCGCGGTCAGGTTGGACGTCGGTCATGAGAACCGCGTAATCCGTAATCATGGCAGAGTGTTCAGGCGACGGGGGTATAGTAGTCGCGGCCCGGCTTCCGAAAGTTCCGATAGTTCAAGTTCTCAAGCTGACTGATCCGCTATCCTTTTGCCGTCGCCGCGAAGTGGAAGTGTTGTGGTCTTTTGACCACCTCACGCACGCTGCGCTGCGTGGTAAAACAACGACAGCAGTAGAGGTGACTATCTCACGTGTCACCTGAAGTGAAATCGGCGCTCGTAATGGCGGGAGCAGGCCTGTGGGGACAGGGCGGTTCCGTGCTCATCGCCATTGCGATCGCCGCACCGTCAGCCGAACCGCACGACGAATAACCTGGCCGTCCTCGCGGCCAGATCTTCTGATTTCATCGGGTTGGGTGTAGGCTGTGGTGTTGAAGTGCGTCTGCCTACGTGGACGGATATGCCATGTGGCACAAAAAGTATTACTATAGTTTAATTTCTAAGAGAACGTACATTTCGAGTACCATAGTAATCTGTATTTTCAGGGTGTTGTGGGCGTCACAGCTACTGAGAGGACTAGTCCCTTCTCGTCTGAACTGAATCTCACGTGTGGGATAATATGGCTACACGGCCGGGCTCATACTAGTCATCAACCTCTCTGCACCGCCGTTTCTAATCCTTAGAATATCGGCAGCGGATTCTGACCGATCATCGCACCGGAGACATTCCAGACCGTGAGCGCAGCGCCGAGCAGTGCGAGCCCGATCGGGACGCCGATCGCCATGTCGTCGGGCACGAGTCGATACAGGCCGTAGAACAGCCCGATCGCCGCGGTCTTCCACGGAATCAGTATCCAGAGTCCGACGGCCTCGAGCGCGGGTGCGACGAGTGGGTTGCCTTCGGTGGCAACGCTCGTGCTAAGGAAATACATGGTCGTGGCTGTGTCTCCGATTCCGAACAGGGCCACAGCAAGTAGCCAGACACCCAGAGTCGTCGAGATCGAGGGAACGTACTCGAGATACCGATCCGCGGAGTGAACACTCATTATCGAAGTGGCACAGCGCCGAATAAAATAGGTGTGGCGGCTACAGTCGCGTTTACAGTTCGATTTCGCTATCGACAACCGTTGTGTCGGTCTCGGTATCGACAAGCTGGACTTTGACCGTCTTGCCGTTTTCGAGGTCCGAACCGTCTAAGTACGAACTACTCCCCATTGTCGATTCTTCGATGGTTATTGTAGAGCCTGCATCAAAGTCATTATTCGTTGTGACCTTGATGGTTGTACTATTCGTAATGTCACTGGATTCCTCACCAGCACCTAATGACGCGATCGATTTCCCATCTGGTGTCCGAATGTTAACGAGAATATCTCCATTTGAGATAGTATCTCCGGACTTGTGCGAGATGTATGCTATTTCATCAGCGTTACTATCGCCCGAATTATAATCTGAATTAGCACTCACATCCGCATCGAGTGTCGGCGCTGCATTACCCATATCATCACCCATACCCATGACCATAGCTGCAATCACGGCTGCAAGAATAACAGTAATAGCTACCATAAGTATGACACCTATGACAGGTGACACGGCGCGTTCATCGTCCGATCCAATCAGCTTCTTCCGAATTGATTTTCCGTCCATCATTGTTTCTACGCATCGACGTTTGAACGGTGAGAAAGCTTTTTGTCATCCTCCGTGAACGGAGGGGTGCGGACCAAGGGGGAATGGAACCATCCTTGCGTCCCCGCTTTCTCGAGCCGTCTTACCGATGCTAACAGAGCCACGCCACCCGACCCGTATATACTTACTTGATAGTTAAGAATTCGAACGCACTGGACGGTTTCAAAATTGATAAGCAGCGTCTGACAGAACCCCTACAGCGCACCCTTGAAGCACCGCAGTCTGGCGATTCCACAAACAGCCGGAATCGGTGACAATCGTTATACGGAACCCGCCGAACCACCACCTATGTCTAGCCCACCGGTTCTCGCCACACCGACCGCGCTCGCGCGCACCTACAATTCGCAGGCATACGAGGACTCGTGGGAGATCGTCGAAGACTACCAGCGCGTCCTCGAGTACACTGGTCGGAATCCAAACGCGAGCGCTGGCCGTGTCGCGTCGGCGCTGTCGCTCCCGCGCGGTCGCATCCGACCGTGGATTGACGACGGGGCGATCCCCCACCCAGTGCGCGGAATTCAGACCGCCGAAACGCGTGGGTGGATTCCACTCACCGAAGACAGCGAGACGTTCGGACCGATCAACCGACTCGTCGCGTGGGTCTGTTCGCGCGGGACGGTCAAACCCGATACCTACAGCCCCTACGTGCGCATCAACTCCGAGACCGACCGCGAGCGCTTCGACGCCGTGCTCGCCGATCTCGACCTCGAGTCGATGGAACATCGCTCAGACGACACGCACCGAAGTACCGAACTGACGGTCCGCGACGACGGCGCGGTTCTCGGGCGACTACTCACTTGTCTCGAGGCACCGACTGACGACGACACGCGAGACATCGCCCCACAGTACCTCATGGACGTTTCGACGGACGCCCAACGCGAGTTCGCGCGCATCTATCTCGAGAACCGAGCCCAGTTCTGGGAGTTCAACGACCGGTGGTTAATCGATCACGAAAACCGCTCGGATCGCTACCGCCGAAGCCTCGCGACCTTTTTCCAGACGCTGGGGGCAGAGGCCGACGTACACGAGGACGCGGTGAGTGTCGACGACTACTTTGTCACTGAGTTGGGAATCGAACACTAATGCCGAGCGACGAGGACTATCTCGAGGATCTGCGTGCGTTCGCCGACGAGCTGCGAAAGACACCGACGCGTTCCGAAATGAACGAGCAGGGACCACACTCGAGTACGCCCTACTACACGCGCTGGGGGTCGTGGAACGACGCACTGAAAGCGGCCGGGTTAGGGACAAATCACGAGTACGTCTCCGAGGAGGAGTTACTCGCGGAGTTGCAGCGCCTCGCAGAGGAGCACGGCCAGCCGGTGTTGGCCGACGACGTGGCAGCCCACGGCGAGTACAATCCGGCGACCTATTTCCGGCGCTTCGAATCATGGTTCGACGCTCGCGAGCAAGCCGGGTTGAATCCCGAGGACGTGCGGCCGGGCCGGCGCATCGACGAGGATGAACTACTCGAGGCCGTGCGCGATCTCGCCGTCGAACTCGGACGACCGCCGTCACAGTCCGAAATGAACGATCGGGGCGAGCGATCGATCACGCCGTATCTCCGACGCTGGGGGACGTGGGACAAGGCGCTCGAGGCCGCGGGACTGGCAACACGGGAGTAGGGACCGTTCGTTCGTGCGCGTAGTCTGGGGTAGGCCCGTCTATCGACCTGTTCTCGAGGCGACTGTCGGGCTGTAATCGAACGTACTCGAGGGGGCGCTATTCGGGTCCGTGAAAACAGTACGTGTTCTGGCAAGTGGACAAGATAAACGATACCCGGGGTGGCCTTCGACCATAGTAAGAAATCCGAATAGTCCGGTACACTTATGGGGGTGTACCGCTAGAGAAGTAACTAGAAAGCGTTGATCCGTCGGGAGGAATCCCGGCCGCGTGTTCTAGCACGCGACCAACGCTTTCTGGAGCGCAGAAAGCTATGAGCCAATCTGAGACGCGAACCGATAAACGTACCGCCCGCAACCAACCCGACCGACACATCGAACCCGTCCCGGCCAATTGGGCCGGACACGGAACCCACGAGCACGATCTCGAGGGTTACACCCGATTTTACGCCGAAAAGGCCTGCTACGAATACGAGACCAAACGCGACAGCGCCGCGATCGGCGGCGTTCGCGAGCGCCACCGACTGATCGTTCTCTACCGCGACCCCGAGACCGGCGAGGCCGTCGACCGGATCTATCAGGCCGCGGTCGTCGAAACCGACGCCGCGGCCCTCTCGGTGCCACACTCGAACCCCGACGGCAAGGGCGAGCGGCCGGCCGGCGAGTGGGGCCGCGTTGAGTACGCTGCGCTCACGCCAACCGACGGACTCGCCGTTATTCCGAAGGGCGTCTTCGACGGCGAACCGGCGAACTTCCGCGCCAGCATCGCCGTTCACGACGACGAACGACGGATCGGCGAGGATCGATGAAACTCTCGCTCGAGGACGCACTGGTTTCGGGAATCCCCATCGGGCCGGGGCAAGTGGGCCACTGCGATGTCTGTGGCGCATGCCTCCGACCGAACCACCGCGTCGAAGTGCTGGTACTGATTAGCGGTTCGGAGATCGATGTCACGACGACTCGCTGTGCGAGCTGCTCGAAAGGCGAGTTGCATCCCGAAACCACTCGCGCCTGCTGGTTGGCCCGTGGCCGACTCGCCGGTGCGGTCAGCGCATCGGGGCGCTCACAGTTGATCCTGAGCGGTGCGTCAGTGATCGACAGAGTAGAGTAGCGACCGACCGAATCCTTTTCCTATTTCGCAGCGTAGCCACTCTCTGTAGCCCCGAATCCTGCCACGGCCTTCGGGGGCTCCTACTCCGATTCGTTTTCGTCGGCGTCGCGTTCGATCGTAATCGACGAGGCGTTCGTCAGTACCCAGATCGCACGCCGCAACCGTTCGGGGTGGTTTCGCGCGTCGGGAAACATTTTCTCGAGCTTGTCCATCTGGACTTTATCGAATTTCGCGGTGACGGACACATCCTCGTCGTCGCGATCGCCGACGGGCTCGTCGCCCATATCTTGCTACTCACAGCGCCGGGTCAAAAACTCTAGTCGTTCGTGGTGGTCCTATAGAAAATTGTGTGTCCTGCTCTACCCTGTTCCTAAATTGGTTAGGCTTGCTGAAACAGTTGTAAGCGGTACCTTCTTTACGTTTGGCGTAATTGTGTCTAGTAACCAAGCTCATCGCAGCGGTGTCCCATCTGGGGCGGGTTTTCCTGTGGCCTAACACACTGGGGTTGAAATGCCTCAGTTCCTGGGTCCGCGGAACGGCGACCGACGCCGACCGATCTGCGTGGGTAGGACGCGGACGAGAGTATCTTCAGATTCTCACCCATGAGTCAAAGCCAACACACCCTCGAGCGACAGCGACGCGAAGCGATGTCGGATTCGCCATTCCGTCGCGACAAATGGTGGGGGAAAGACCGAGACGGCACCGAGGACACGACCGGCCACGACCCCGAACCGTTCCACTACCGAAAAGAGCGGTGTGAGTACGTCATGACTGGCTTTTGGAAAGAAACGGCACAACGACTGCTGTGTCCGGTCGCCTTCCATGAACCCGGCGAGTACGATCTCCACGACGAGCCCTGCGAGGTCGAAGTATCCAACCCGGAGGTGTTCATCCCGAAGCAAGCGCCGGAGTGGCACGCAGACGGCGAGTACGGAGCTATGTCACACCGCGTTCGCGTGAACGAAGAACACGGAAACTTGACCGGCCCGCTCGTCCCTGACCGGAAGTACGACCCGTTCATGTCCGGGGTTGAAGAACTACTCGGACACTGGAGCGACGAGCTGAACCTCTCGGACAATAACATCGATACCCTCCGCGAAACCGCCGATCGACGGAAACGCGATGGTGACGATCGCGACGTGGATATCATGTCCAAGTTGATGCAAGACGCCTGGCGAATGGCGAAAACTGGCGAGTAACTGATTCTCAATGAGTAAACGCAAACCCTCCTCGAGCGACGCGAGTAGCAGCTGGTCTCGCCTGACAGACTTATCCATGCCGTCTATCAGGCGTGATCAAACCGCATCTGTTGTGGTCGCCCTTCTGCTAACACTGAGTCTGTTTGCGGGATTCGTAACGTTTGGGTCCCAACCGGCAGTTGCTGCTGAGGACAACACATCGGTAGATAATCCAGAACTCCGGTGGGATTTTGAAAACGATACTGTCGATGAGGTCCAGGGCCTCGGACTGAACACTCAGAACGGCGAGTTTGTCGATTCAAACATAACTGATACAGCTCTCTCACTTGGGAGTGCTAGTGCCGGTTCGTTTGGTGCTGACAGCATAAGCGGTAGCCAAACGTATTCATTCTGGTTCAAAACCACTGATTATGGACAGATTTATTCAAATATAGATGGTGGACATGGAATATCTGTTTCTTATAGCAAAGAATTTTCAGAATTACTTGTTGATCACGAATATAATGGTGGAGCGAGGACTGTTGCAATCAGTGGAAATTACAATAATGGCGAATGGTATCATACAACTGTTCGGATCAGAGATACAGATTCTGAAACGACTACTGACATTTACATAAACGGCTCTCATTCTGGCCACGGAAGCGGAAACACGGGGAGCATGGGGACCCCGGGGACCCACCAATTCGCATCAGGAGTTAATGCAACAGTGGACGAGTACCGGGCGTACAACTATGCTCTCTCTTCGTCTGAAATTAGTAAACTCCATTCAAACCCTGATGTCGGATTCGAAGCCGACACAATCACCGGCCAAGTCACCGACCAAAATGGAAACCCAGTCTCTAACGCCACGCTCATATCCCACTCGATAACCGAGCCGGCACTCGACAAATCCGACGCCAAATCCCTCGAGCGCCAAGCGCAGGAACTCCAACAGGAACTGACGAATCCACTCCCAGATAGCTTTAGTCGCGACTTGAATGTCGAAGGAAGCTTCCTCGAAGGCAAAAGCGAGGAGGTGCCACTCGCGTACACGAGCGAGGATATCGCGACCGCGCCGTGGGTTGACGACGCCGATCTCGTCCCGCCGAAGGTCGTACTCCCGGCGGATGAACCGGTCAACTTCGTGCCGTGGAATCCCGACGGCAGTCAGGGCCGGCTCCCCGACGGCTACGAACTGCAACTCCCTGGAACGTACATCGACAAGGGACCGGTCGTCGTCGAGCAACTCGGCCCAGGTGGTGACGTAATCGACACTAAGACGGTCCCCGTCAACAAGCGGGCGGGCGGTGGATGGGGCGACCCATCGTCGATGCCCTACGCCGAGACGAAACTGCCAGCGGGCGTCTACCAAATTCATCTCGAGGGCGACGACGCGAAATACCCAATCGTCGTCGGGAGTCCTAGCGAAATCGCAAGCGCGTGGGAATCGGATCTCCGAAACGAGGCCAACCAACTGACCGATCGCGCGAACCGAATCCGTGACCTGCTCGCGCAGGATCACGTCGTCCGATCGACGGTCCGAACGAACGAAACCGGTCACTTCAGCGTCAACGTGCCGAGTAACGCCGTCACGACGGACCTGAAGGCCATGAAAGCGGACGGCCAACTCCTGAAGGACATCCAGAGTCCGTCACTCGAGAACCTTCGTGAGTTCCAATCCAAGGACTACAACGGGACGTTCTACTTGCCGAGCTCCCGACCGAAGACCGTCGAAGCGCCCGCGGAGGGCGTCACCGTAACGGTCTACCGATCGCCGGAAGTCCCACTCGGGGACATGTCTTCGTTCGCCGACCTCATGGCGTTCCTCGAGAACCAGCGCCTCAACGAGACAATTTCCGAACTCGAGAACGAGTACACGCAGCGCCTCGAGGAAATGGAAAACGAGACCCTGAGACGGGTCTACACCGACCATAGCACGCTCGTTCAAGCCGTCCCCGGCGCAAAAGAGCGATACCTCGAGCGTTCTGAGTTCTCGGAAATCCAGGCGGCCGAAGACCTCTCGAGTGACGAACTCACGCGCGAGACCCGCCACATGCAGGTGGCGCTCGCCGGAATCGGGGAAATCGAACCGCCCGATCTCGGTGAGAATCCGATTAACATCGACGACGGCGGGTTGAACCTCGAGTACCCGCTCCCGAATAGCGTCGATCCCGACACGGTGGCCCCGGAAATCCACTGGTCTGACGGCACTGTCGAGCCGATCCCCGAAGAATACTACTCGGTCGAATCGACTGGAATCTTCGGTGGGGGCGGCCAGCAACTCGTCATTTCGGACCTGCCGATCGGCGAGACCGACCCGGCGGCGTTCGATATCCGCGTGCAAGCCGCCTCGAGCGGCGACGGCGGACTCATCGGCGGCGGATCGGACGAGGGCGTGCTGGACGACCGAATCAGCGCCACGAACCCGGCCTTCGGGGGTTCGATCCCGACGGTCAACGCGGTGGACTTCTCGACGCTCGCACCCGGACCGAGCGAGAACGTCTACGTCGGCGTCGAAGCGAAACCCGATACGGGCTACGGCCAGCTCGTCTCGGCGGAAGCGTGGAACGACGACGGCGAGTCGATCAATGCGACGGTCGACACCGAACGCGACCGAGCGTCGTTCAAAACCGACGGACAGGGCGTGCATTCGGTCAGGCTCACCTTCGAGAACGACCAGGGCGACCGATTCGTGGTCTCCGAACGCGTGCGCGCACACGAACAGTCCCGAAGCGATCCGGCGACCGTGCGCGCGAGTGAAAGCACGCTCGGCACCTACGCCGTGACCGGCGAGGAACTCGCAAGCGCGCGCATCGATTCGAGTAACGGTCGCTTGAAGATCGACGTGATAGCGGACGACTCGGACGGGCCAGGGTCACTCGTGCTCAAGCCCGCGAACGCCATGTCGGGCGACGAGCACAGCTTCGAGGTGAACGTGCTCCACGGCAATTCGGAAGAGCGCGTGAACGCACACGTCCCGATCGAATTACATCTGGAGGGCATGTCAGATTCGGCCTTGTATTGGCGTAGCGCGGCGGGCCTCGGCGGCGACCCGGTCACCCACGACGGGTCGACTCGATTCGGAGAGGTCCAGACGGCCGCTGACGGGGAAAAACAGATTCTCTACACGTACACGCGCGAAGACGGATCGCTCGAGATGGAGGTCATATCTTCGCCCGGCTGGACAGCCCGAATCACGCATCGGATCGCCCGGACCATCGGCGGGATTGAGATCCCGTCACCACTGTCGATCGCTGGAAGTGGAACCGCACTTTTACTGTTGGGTGTCGGAATCTTAAAGCGGCGCGACAGTCAATATATGCGTATGATTTGGAGGTTCTGGGGATAACAATGCCGGGCCAATCCCACAAATATTCCAAGGCGGAACTTCTGGAGGAAATCGAGCGAGTAGCCGATGAAATCGACAGAACGCCACGGACCAAGGACATCAACTCTCACGCAAAATTCCACACCTCTACGCTGTTGAGGCGATTCGACTCGTATTCGGCAGCACTTCAGGAAGCAGGGTTCGAACCCAACCACAAGCCGAGCATTGAGGTCGAGTGCGATAATTGTGGAACAGAGTTCTCCCGAATACAGTCCGAGGTCGAAGGGAAAGAGAACCTGTTTTGCACACAAGACTGCCAAACAGAGTTCTTGAACAAAACGGACATTCGGGCGGGTGAAAACCATCCCTGTTGGAAGGGCGGCGATGTCACTGTCGAGTGTAGTAATTGTGGGGCGGAATTGGCCCGGACGCGTCACCGAGTAAATCGTTGTGACGAGTTCTTTTGCGACGGCGACTGCAAAGGCCAATGGCAGTCGGAAAACGTTTCGGGAGAATCTCACCCCTCTTACTCAAGGGCCGAAGTCCCATGTTCGAATTGTGGCGAACAAGTCGCCAAAATGCAGTCGTTTTTAGAAGCGGGCATGCAGCCGTTTTGCGGCAAAGAGTGCCACGACGAGTGGCAGCAAGAATTTGCACCAACTGGCTCTGACCATCCGAATTACGCACGAATTGAGACGGAGTGCGGTCAGTGCGACAAGGAATTACAACTGAGACCTTACGAGTACAATCCGGAGGGTGAGAACTTCTGCGACATGGAGTGCTACTCGGATCACCTTTCAGATCAAACAGGGGAGAAACACCCCAACTGGAAACCGAAAGTAACTGTCGAGTGTGCTTACTGCGGGTGTGATATCGACAAAATACCATCCGAGGCCAAGAAGCACGATCGTTTCTACTGTAGCATCGAGTGCAACCGCCAATGGAAACGCGAAAATTGGAAAGGTGAAAACGCTCCGAATTGGCAGGGTGGATGGAATGACTATTACGGGCCAAATTGGGAAAAACAACGGCGAAAGGCGCGCGAAAACGACGATTTCGCCTGCCAAGGATGTGGACTGACACAACTAGAGCACTTGGAACGATGGGGCGAGCGGCTACATGTCCATCACATCGTTCCCTTCCGCGAACATGAGGGCTACGAGAAAGCGAACGCACTCGACAACCTCGTAACGCTCTGCCGGAAGTGCCACCATTCCAAATGGGAGGGCATCCCGCTTCGGCCACAGCTCGCCGCGTCCGACTAAGCAACTCACCATTCCTCATTCAGCCATGATCCATCGAGACACATCCACCGTTAGCTGGCACTGTAAGCAACCGAAACCCGCGGTATCACGGAGGTACCTACCATGACACGACACTCCCGACGACAGTTCCTGTATAGTATCGGTGCCGGATCGGTTACACTGGCTTCGCTGTCCCCGACGACCACGCCAGGAATCACGGGCTGGTCGCCACCCGATGACGCGGTGATTCACTCCGACGACCGTCCGAGTTGGATCGTCTCTGTGAGCGGCTCGGACGAGACTGAACGCGAAGATAACCTCGCAGCGCTGGCTGATTGGGTATCCTCCGGTGACGACCGCGAGTCGATCGACGCACGCGAGCACACTGCGAGCGGCATGGCGACGCTCATCGCCCCACCCGGCGATATCGGCGTCCGAAACCGCGAACGGTGGCTCGGCGAGGGGCTACAGTCACTCTCCTACATTGAGTCGATCGAACTCAACCGAACGGTCAGTCTCGCCGACCCACTCACGCCGGGCACCTCGAGCGAATGGACATCGCCGGGCGCACTCGAATCGGTGCTCCTCTCGACGTTCAGCGAGGGCGTCCCCGAGGCCGACGGCGTGGCCTTCGATTCGGATATGGAGCAAGACGCCATGCTCGCGGCTCGAGAGGCGACCGCCGCAACCAGCGTCGACGTGACACTCCCCGATACGTCGACCGTGACGGTCGCAGTCGGCGATACGGGCGTGACCGATGCTGCCTATCTGGATGATTCGGAGGGGAACACGCGGCTACTCGCGGAATCGAAGAACTTCGTCGAGAGCAACGATCCGACCGGCACCGACGCCGTGGCGGACGGCAACGGTCACGGGGATTGGTGCGCCGCCTGCCTTGCGGCCCGAACGCCGTCGGACGCCTCGCTCGAGGGATTCCTCCCCGCCGCATCCGTACTCGGCGCGAAGGTCTTGAACGACGAGGGCAGCGGCTCACTCTCGGATATCGCCGCCGGAATCCGATACGCGGCGGACCAGGGCGTAGATATCATCAATCTCTCGCTCGGAAGCCCACAGTTCAGCACGGCGATCGACAACGCGCTCGCCTACTCGGCCGAACAGGGCGTGATCCCGATCGTGGCCGCGGGGAACGACAGGCAGGCGTCCCGATGGGTCGCCACGCCGGCCTCGAGCGAGCACACGATCGCCGTCGGATCGACGACGGTCGCCCCACCCGAAGACGCACTAAGCGCGTACTACTCGAACATCGGCCCGCACAACGGGCTCACGGACAACTCCGGGGGCGAGACGGCCGGGGCAATGCCCGACGTGGCCGCGCCGGGGTGCAAGCTCGAGAGCGCGTCGGGCGACGTACTCACGGGGACGAGCATGGCCGGGCCGGTCGCGGCTGGCGTCGCTGGCCTTGGGGTCGCCGACGGTCGAATCTCGGACCTCGAAAGCGCGCGCGAGGAACTAACTCGGACGGCCGAACCCATCCCGAAAGCCGCCCACGAGGAGGTCGGCGCGGGGATGCCGTCGGCCGCGAACTTACTTTCGGGCACTGAACCCGACGAGGATCAAGAAGACGCCGAAACCGACGAGGCGGCGGCGAGGGGCGCGGCCTACGACTACTTATCCGGGAGTCGTTACACGCAACTCGTTAATTCGTTCTAATCCAGGCCCATGCACCGACGACAATTCATCCGACGAGCCGCCGCAGCCGGGGCGCTCGGCACGCTCGCGGTCGGCACCGCGACGGCCGCCGAACCCCCGTCGCGCCCGGACCACTTAGAGAACGTCGGTGACGATCTCGACGAGCTTCGGAAATACCAGCCGTCGATCATCGCTTCCCGAGAGGCCCGACAACTCTTAGTCGGGTGCTACGGCTGGTACGCCGACTCGAGTGAGTATCCGGACCTGCGCGCGTACTACTATTGGTTCAAGTACCCAACACAGCAAAGCGGCCTGACGAGCCTGATCCCGTTCCTCTCAGGCCCCGATGCGCACTTTTCAGACCATGAGCCCTACGTGTGCGCGGTGGACAAATCGACGGGCGAAGTAGTCAGAACGCTTCAATCGGGCTACCATCATTTCGTACTCGACTTGCCCGAATCGGACCTCGAGTTACGGACCCAACACGGTGACGGACCGACGCATCCGAAACTCCGGGTCGTCGATCCGTGGCACCACTTTCGGAACGGACGCGGCGCGAGTCGCGACGGCGTCTTACCGGATACGATCTCCGGCGCGGAGTTCGGATCGTGGTTGGATAAGCGAGACTCGTGGTACAAAAACGACGTGTTCAAGAAGACCTCGAAAACGGCAGTAGAGGACCCGTTCTCCCTGATTGATTCCAGAGACACATGGTGGAAAGACGGGACGTGGGACGCGTGGGCGGCCCGAAACATCTGGATCCCACTCGGCTTGCGCGGGGCCGACGAGAGCGACACACTCCGCGTGGAGGACTCCTAATGCCACCCCCAGAACCCCCACCCGACGACCGATCGACTCGCAGACCGACTGACCTTCTCAGAAACCCATGCCACGAACTTACCCAACAATAGACGGCGGCGAATCGTCCTGCTTCCTCACTCCGCAGGGCGGCGTCATCTCCCTGACCGGAGACACGCCGCGAATCGCGGGCCTCGAGCGAATCACCACAACCCCACGCGGCGTGGCCTTCGGGCCACTGCAAATCTCGACACCGGCGGAAACTGACGCCGAGACCGATGAGGACACCGATACCGAGACCGCCGAAGACGAGCACACGGTCGCGGCGGTCGAGAATCTCCGCTTTGCACCCACACAGAGCGGGGACGACTCGCTCCTTTCGTGGGGCGACGACGACGGAAACGAAACCACCACGGGACTCCTCGGCCTCGCGATCGGCGGCACGGCCGCGACCAGCGACGACGTCCAAGTCACCCGCCGCCAGACGATCGGTGTCCTCGCGGGCGCACTGGCACTCGGTGGGACGGCCGCCACCGCCAGCGCCCAAGAGCCCGAGCAAATCAAATTTGCGGAGTTCGACCTCGCCCGCGCAGACGGCCCTGTGCATGTGAGCGTCCTCGATATCGTGGATAACGCACTCCCGGCGGGCACCGAACTCACGCTGGCCGTCGACGGCGCACAGCGCCACGAGTGGACGCCGACCGACGACTCCAACGGGGAGACGGTCGTGCTCGAAGACAGCCCAAAACGCGTCAAGGTCTACGCCGAGGGCGGCGTCGGGCAGGTCAAAGCCCTCATGGCGTGGGCGAAGGGCATCCTCGCATCGGGCGACGAGATCAAAGCCACGCTCGAGCTGCCGAAAGCCCCGACCGACATGGAAGAGGGCGACGCGGTGATGATCGACGACCACCCGGCGTTCGTCGAGACCGTCCGACGCGACGAAGGCGAGGAATCCATCGTGACGGTCGGCGGCGAGTCGATCCCCCACGACGAGGAACGCTGGGGGCGCGAGTTGGGGTACTACCGTGTGAGCGAGGACGATGCGCTTGAGTACGTCTGTGGGACGGACCCGCCCGACGGGACGATCGTGGAGTTACGGCTGCGGGCGGGCAGGATAGCGAGTATGACCGATTCGATTGAGAGACTATGAGGACACAACAATGACAGAGAATCCGAATTTGGTGGCGGGGGACGCGGAGGGGAACCCGCTCGAGGACCAGGACCACCTCGTCAACGGACGGGTGCCCGGCAAAGGGTCGGGTTTGTTTACAGAAAACGCTGAGGGAGCGGTCACTCCAGCGAACGGCCAACCGCTCAGTGTAGAGCACCTACAGAACAATATCTCTTTTCTCGACCCTAACGCGACTCGAGCGGACTGGCAAGACGAACTTGACACCCTCGGGAACAACGGCGGGGGTCTGGCCGTCCCTCGACGTGGGACGTATCAGTGCGAGGATCTTGCCATCCCGAGTAACGTCACGCTCGACCCGCTTGCCTATCTCGGGGCGAAATTCACTCTCCCCGACAACCCCAGCGATACTCCACAGCCCGTGATACGGACCAAAGAAGGGGCAGAAAACGTCACAATCAGAAACATCGAGGTAGACGGGCGGGAGTCGGAGTTCCGCGATCTATACGGCAGTAATCGAGGCCACGGAATCGCTGTTGCAGGCGACGGATCTGGGAATTTTCGTCCAACCAACTGCGTAGTCGAATCGTGTTATGCTCACGACACAATTCGTACAAATGTTGCTGTCGCAGCAGACGAAAGCACATTCAGAGATCTCAAACTCGAAAACGCAGCTACTGATCACTGGCTCTACATCGCTCACGGAAGCAACAATCATGTCAAGAACATCGAGGGGAGCGGGTTCTGCAAGACAGGCGGAATAATCGTCGGTGGGAACGGTTCCAAAACATTGGATAACAAGATCGAAACTGTCCATGCACACAACACTACGACAACCCCCGAAAACGCCCAGCCAAAGCATGTCGTTGAATTTCGGACACCGAGTGCGACTGGCGACAGGGGAAACACCACCCTCCGCGACGTGACTGTTGAAAATCCGCATGCCGATGGGCTTGGAATTTTAGCCCAAACTGGTCACAAAGCGGAGATAGACAGTGTGTATTATACAGGGCCGTTTGACCAGACGGGATTAATCGATCTCAGATCCGATGGGTCCCGTGCGTCCGAGTTGGATATTAGAGTTACAGATACCACAACCAGTGGAAATCAACTCATTAGGCTCACAGCCAATAGCGAAGTTGAAAACGTCCGACTCAGAGAACCAAACACGTCCGCGTTCAAAGGAGTATATCTCCAGGGAGATGGTGCTTCTGCCCAAGATCTGGACATTAGCACTGGGGGTGCCGCTGTTGAAACATACACCCCGTCTGGAGCCGAGATAATGGTCGACATCCGTGAACTCAACACGGACAACAGCACCCGAATATCGATGAATGGTGACACTGGATCGACGTACTTCACTGATGGGTGCATGATCCCCCAGCGACTCGCTTCTATCTCATCTACGTTCCTCTATGACGGGTTCCAAGGGTTTAGTGACGGTGGTACTGGCGACTCGACAAAGGGGCCTGCCTTCTGGGATGGAGGCGCAGGAAATTGGGTATCCGAAGTTGACGGGTCAACGTGGACGCCCGCCTAATCGCTCTCTGTCAAGGAGTCAAATTAACATCTGCCGATAGTAATCCCTCCAGCTGAGTAAAAGACGTCATGTCCGGCTGGCCGGATCCATTGGTCTATCCCCAGATAATCGGAACGATGAACCGAGTAGGCCTTGCAGTTTGGGGTGCCAGATAGCCTGCTTACGTTGTTGTAATGACTGGCGGCGCTCCAGAAACGGGGATGCTCATCAACAACCAACTGCCCCTGCCCATGCATCTTCACCCAGTCAGCTGTTGCATATTCTGAGGAGGTGTAATGCGCCTCTGGATAGACCATTTGTGACGGGTTTGTATCGATGCGATACGCTGGGACCAGAGCAAGCTGCGTGACGATCAGGGCTGTGATAAGTATCGCGGCAACAGTCTTTGGTCGAGGTACGGTGACGCGCTTTCTGACTAACATCACAACGGTAACTGGAGCTAATAATAGAATCATGAAACCTAAATACCGGCCCGCAGACAGCGGGACGATCTTGCCGACGATAGTAGTCCCGAGGAAACCAACTGCGAAAATGCCGGATAGAATTGCCCATGCGAGCTCCCAGTCGGCAGTTTTGCCCTTTGATAGTACACCTGCAGCCGTGATGATGCTCATCACGAAATATACGACAAACGAGGACCAGACCAACAGCTGTGTTACCGAAGATGGTTGGGCAGCGGATCCGGTGGGTGACGGAGGTTCAGCCCCGGCTATGAGATTAACGGCAATAAAACGTGCAAACAGCTCATATGGGAATAAGAACACGAACATCAACACTGCGGCCGCAATAATTCCGTAAAGAGCCGTCGGCACATATCTCGTGGAAATGGTATCAAAGCGCGATGGGAGGGGCAGATATCTGACGATAGCCCACAATAAGAAAATCATCGCCCCGACGAAAGCGATGTAGTGGTGGATGAGCCCAATAATACTCATCGCTGGGACCACAACTATTGCCTGTTTTCTTGGATCACTGACGACGAAAACAGCGGCAATCGAGAAGAATAATATAACCATCGCAAAAGGCTCCTCAATAAATTTCACCTGAAACATTAGAAGCTTCTGTGAAGATGCTGCCCCCATCGCGGCAAGGAAGGCAGCGGAGTCATCGATGACACGAACCAGCCCGAGGAAGAGGAAGAGCGGGACTGTGGCAACGACTAAAGGGAGGTACTTGCCAGCAGTCTCCACATCTAGACCGGTTACCTCGACGACGACAGACACGCTTGCGTGGAAGGCTGGCCAATGACCAAGCCAAGATGTTATTTCGTCCCATCCTCTATGAAAAAGTTCGTATGCCACCATGGTGTGGTTGTTCGGGTCATACCCGTAGAATCCTGCTTCGTTAGGTCCAACGATTGCGAGCATCGTGACGAACGGGGTCGCGAAAACGAAGATTGATAGTATCCACCTAGGGGCATCGAATCTTAGCGCGATTATGACAGGGATAAAATAAACCAACAGTAGTGTGGCATAATTCAGTCCGATGGGAAAAGGGGTGTTAGGGAGTAAAGATAGTGAGGCGAAGCCAGAAAACGCAACGAAGTATGAAGCTATCCAGATTTTGAAGTTGCTTGGTAGATCGCTCATTGGTTGTATAGGCGGGGATTGGCGGTGGCGTCAATGAGACAGACAAAGATTCCAACGAGGATCATTAGGATAACCATCATTTTGACAAACCAGACCCCAGTCAATAGTTCGCCTGTTTGGGGATCAATCGGGTAAATTCCGACAATTGGGGGGATGGAACATAAGAGGAGAGTAACACTCAAAACCCGGATAGTTGGGTTCTCAACCATGGTTGAGGCACCATGTGTGTGCGTGACCGAAAAAAGTTTCGGATATCTATTACGACTAAATTGTACAGTGAAGAGCGACCTAGTGAACTGTTCACTCACGATTCCGTGGATTAAACCCTTACGTCCGTGTATGGGAAGTTGACAGGTGCATCACAAAGTCCGCCACAGCAAGGAAGATGCATTGAGTCAACGTGAGTTCCAGATGCTCCTTGAGGGAACCCAGAAGATGGACTATCACGAGGGGCTCCAAGCAAGATTCATCATTCTCGTCGGGGGACGACTTGGCCTCCGAAAAGGGGAGATCGCCCACATGAAGGCGAAGTGGGTGAATTGGCGACGGAGCATGATCGAGATCCCGGTCCAAGAGGACTGCAAGATGTCTAAGGATAGGACCGGAATCTGTGGCTACTGTCGCCAGCTCGCGAAACAACGAGTCAAACACAACCCAGACATGACGCTCGAGGACGCCGAGGAACTCGCGTGGATCGCGAAGACCGAAGAAGCGGCCCGCGATGTCCCGTTCGGATTCTCACCGCAGGTTTCCCTCGTCGTTGAACGGTTCTTCGATGAGTACGAGAAGTTCCCGTACAGTGCGAGCGCGATCTCGCGCCGCGTGAAGAAAGCAGCAAGGTTGGCTGAGGAGATCGACCCAGACGATATCTACGTTCACTGCTTGCGTGCGACAGCAGCGACGTACCACGCGGCGAGAGGGCTGGATGTAATCCCGCTCCAGAGCCTCATGGGGTGGGCACAGGTCAGCACCGCTCACAACTACGTCCAGGCGAGCGGCGAGAACACGGCGCGAGCACTCCACTTCATCCACTCACAATGAGGAGAGAACTCGCGGACGACTATCAAGCGAAATTCTGGGGTGAACACGACAAAGACGAGTACGAGTGCCCGGATTGCGGCCGGAACTGGTCGGAAGCAAAGCAGTTCGATGTTCACCACATCGACGGAAACGTTGGCAACAGCGACATGGAGAACTTGATCGGCCTCTGTCGACGCTGCCACCTCGAGCGCCACGGCTACGAGCCGGGCAAGCGACGTGGGCACTGGTCCGAAGAGTACCTCCACGAGTGGCGGAGTAACGAAACGCCGCTGAAGTACCTCCAGTAAGAGGGCAACGAGGCGTTGCTGTTGCCCCGTGGTGCACAGAGCCGTGAAATAAACCGCGACGATTCTGACACGACTCGACGAAACGACCATCAATGACAGACCCACACAGCGACCGAGCCGGACCAACCCGACGACAACTCATGCACTCGGCAGCACTCACGCCCGCGTTCTTTGGCGACTGGTCGCTGTTCGGGGACGACGAGGAACTCGAGGACGCCACGGTCGCGATCGCCGCCGAAGCCGACCGCGAGGACTACAGCACAGGCGACTACGACGTGTTCCTCGCAGCGGACACCGGGCGAGTCTACACACCCGACGACGGCGAGTGGGGCCACGACCCGACTACCGGGCCGACGCCGACCTACGGCGACTCTCGGATCGACGCCAACGGCCGCTGGCGTGGCGACGTGGTACCTGACACCTACACCGAGGCAAATCTCCCAGAACCCGGACTTCTCGGCCGACAGGTCTGGAACAGCGACCGCGAGACGACGGTCACGGACGCGGGAGACCACTGGCGATATGCGATGTTCGCGGCCAACGTCCTCACCGAAACCACGTCGGTCTCCGATACGACGGTCGAAACGGACGTGTTCGAGGCGACCATCCCCGCCGACTCGATGCATACGGGCCGTGTCTACGAACTCTATTTGGCAGGCGCGTACACGACCGCCAGCGGGTCGGATACCTTCGATTTCACGCTGTACTTAGACGGGCAGGTAATCGCCACGACGGCGAGCGTCGCCGAGCAGGTCACAGACGCGCCCTTTACGCTTCGGACGACGATCACTGTCCGCTCGAGCGGCGAGAACGGCGAGGTCTCGACGTATACGGACAGCATCTTCGACGACGCCCACGCCGACAGTGTGGACCCGGCGGGTTCGACGATCGACACGACGACCGATAGCACGATCCGGGCGACCGTGACGTGGGGCGCTGCGAACGTGGCGAATAATTTGCGAGTGACTCAGGGGCATACGAAAGAGGTGAGCTAGGATCATGACACACCCACAGCCATTCGAGACCGGAGGAGTACCGCCGCCTGCGACCTCGCGGGATATCATCCCGCCACCGGTTCCACCACCCGATACCCCTACCCGGGAGGACGAGACGCATCGACTTCTGACCAACCTTCATTCAACACAACACAATTCCAATGACGAACACCACGAGAGCGTTCGCCGTCTTCATGACCATGCTGCTGGCCGTTTCGGCCGTCGGCGTGGCGTTCACGGGCGGCGTTGCAGCAGAGACGACGACACTGGCCGGCGACGGCACGGACCAAGTCACCGGCTTCGAGGCAAACGCGAGCAACGACATCGCAACGAGTATCGCAGCGGACGGCACCGACTTCGGAACTGACGGAACGACCGTCCTCAAGATGAACGTCAGTTACGACGGCGAAACCTACGCCGTGACCTCCGAAGACGTGGCCACGAGCACGGACGCGAGCCAGACGGTCAACATCTCGAACGACGAACTGTCGGACCTGCCCGGTGACGCCGGTGCAAACACGACGGTCACCGTCACGACGTGGGGCGTTGACGCCGACGGCAACACGACGACCGCTGAGGCCTCGTTCAAGACGGACATCACGTTCGCGAACACCTACGCGGTCACGACCGCCGACGACACTTCGGCGACCATCGAGGAGCCCGAATCGGGCTTCTTCTCGCTGAACTCGTGGACGCTCGGTCTCTTCGGCACCTCGAGCGACGAGAAACCCGACCTGCACACCTACGAGAACACGGTCGGAATCGACGGTAGCAACACGACCGTCACGCTGAACGACGAGACGAGCAACGGCTCGGATGCGTTCAGCGACGCGATGGAAGACAAGGAAGCGGGCGACCTGATCTACGGCGCGAGCGCGGCCGCTGACGGCACGCCGGTCCTCGCGTTCTACCAGGAAGCGGACACCGATATGGTCGACGAGACCGACACCTACGCGGTCTACGACGCCAACGGCAACGACGAGTGGACGTTCGAACTCGGCGACGCACAGGCCGACGCGACTGAGGTCGACCTGTTCGTCTCCTCGCAGTCCTACACGGACGTCGACTCCTTCGAGAGCGCGGACCTCGCCGACCTGTTCAAAGAGCAGGCCGACATGGGCGTTAGCGACCTCGGCAGCGCCTTCGGATGGGGCTCCCTGTCGACGTTCTACCTCTCCGGTATCGGTCTCGGCATGATCGGCACCGGCGGCGCGTCACTCGCCGGCTTCGGACTGTTCTTCGCAGGCCGACGCCGACTCTTCGCGTAATCGAGACGCACTGACCTTCTGAGTAACTGCGAGCGGATAGACCTGCGTGTGGCACCTCTCCCTTCTCGAGAGCCCCGGTTCGATTCCGGGGGCGCGGTCCTTATGGCAACTGACCATACCCACGGCTCCCTCGAGCCGACCGACGACACGATCGACACGACCGGCCGCGCCCTGCGACCCCGACTGACAGAGGCCGGCGTGACGCTGTTCGATGCGCTGGCGACGAAAACGGGCATCCGGCCCGGCCCGGCATTCAAACCCGACGGCGACTGGGTCTGTGACGACGATGTCCCGCTTCGGAAGACGTGGACTCGCAAGAAACACGGTCTGAAAGAGCGCGTCCAACTCGTCTCGAGTGGACTCTCTGGGACGTGGCAACTCGTCTACCAGGGGCCGGACGGAAAGAGCGAGACCGTTGCGGCGGGCCTCGAGCGCGAAGCGGCCTACAGGGAAGCCGAACGGTTCATGGCCGACGTGGCGGGTGTGAGAGAACAGAACCGGACCGGACGCGCGAAGGTGTGAGGCAATGCGCCACCGACTCCGATCCGTGACGCCCGATATCGACAGGGAGTCACTGACGCTGTACGGCGGGCTTTTTCTGTTGACACAACTCATGGTCGGCCTCAACTTCGGGATGGGCCTGAACCCGTTCACCGGCGGGCCGTATTCCCACGACTTACTCCTGAGCGCGGTCGCTGGCGTGACCTTCGGCTTCTGGCCCGCGCTGGCGGTCGTGGTGTTCGTTCGGTTGCACCGCTACGCCTACCCGCCCGATGCGTAACGGCCCGCGGCCCGCGACCGGGATGGTTCCGATATCAGGGTTCGATTCCCTTCGGTCGCACTCGTCCCGGCCCGGGACACAAAACAACGGGCACCCGTGGTGTGTCTTCGACTCGCTTTCCTCGAGTCGTTGCATGCCACTGACGATCACCGACAGGGGGGACCTCACCTCCCCACCGTCTCCACCCACCCCACTTTCAGTACGACCCAAACTAATGACACAACCAGATCCAAACAGACGACAGTTCTGCCGGCGTGCTGGTGCGGTCGCAACCGCGTTCGGTACCGCCGGACTCGTCGCGACGAGCGCGAGCGCACAAACATCCCAACAGGGAATCCTCGCGGACGGCGTGAGCGGCGACGTTGCATTCGACCCCTGGACGTTCATCGGCGGACAACTCGCCGGCCTGAGCGTTCTCTCGTGGTCGGAGGACGCCGAAGTGCTGGCCGACCAGATCCGAAATGAGTTCAACGCCAATAGCGAGCACTGGATCGCCTACGGAAACTGGCTCATCGCCGAGTCGGGCGTCACCGCCCTCGGCGATACGACGGTCGGCGTCGACATTCAGGTCTCGAAAACCCTTGGCGACGACGAGATAGTCCCGACGACGATCGACGTGGGCTACAACACCGAGACGGACGAGTTCACGTCGCTGGAGTGGCGACTCGAGGAAGCCGACGACCCGGATTACGAGGCCGTGGTGATGGACGACGCCGCCGAAAACGGTTCGGACGAGCTGGCAGAGTTCCGGCGCGAGTTCATCGATACGGACGGCAACGGGAATCACGAACTCCCCTCGAGCGAGTACATCAACCACCACGCCGGCAAGTACTCGCGGTACATCGGACTCGGCGACGACGGCCAGACCGTCTTCGAACTGCTACTCGGCGAGGTGGACGTATGAGTTGGAAGCGAGACGGTGACGACTACGACGGGAAGCCGTATGGCAACCCGCGACGGGCGGCGAACATCCGGTGGGAATCCCGATCGAAACGCACCCTCCGACGGACTCGAGAGGGCGCGGGTTCACTCCTCTCACTCATTACGTGGCCGTTCCGGGCCGCCGGCCGGGCACTGTCGAATCTCATCGGAGGGCGATAACCATGTCATCACTCACGAAATCACTCCGAAGCGTCGGCAGTACGCTCTATTCGGGTGTGCGGGCGGTTGCACTCGCGCCGCTCATGGTCGCCCGATTCGCCGGGGCACAAGCCGCCGGGACGTGGCGAAACTTCCGCGGATTCGTCGGGTGGCTGAGCATCGATAACTCGCTGCCCCCGGCGATCGCCTCGACGATCAACTGGTCACTCGAGACGGTCCCGAAGGCACTGGGGATTCGATCGAGTTCCTATCAACAGACGGCCGCCGCGGGCGTCCTCATCATGGTCGCCGTCGGGTCGGCTGTACTCACACTCGGACTGACGGCCGCGGTAGTCGTGGCGTTGGCCCCGCTATTCGTCCTCGGTATCTGGCGGTTCATCCCGGCGTTCAACACGGTTTGGCAAGATCAGGTACAATCCCGCGGGAAGGATCTCCCGCGGTGGGATCGATAGCCATGCGTCGCGCACTACTCATGTGTGTCCTGTTGGTCCTTGTACCGCTGGGGGCAGCGACGCCTGCGGCGGCCCAAAACGACGACACAACCTGCGAGACGACGGTCACACATGATGCGTTCCGAAGCGACGAGACGACCGTCACGGAGGCGACGAACGGCACGGCCTCGAGCACGGTCGAGAACACGGAGGTCTCGGTGGACACCAACGTCGGGTTTGTCCACCTCTCAGCGGAGAATCCCAACGGCTACTGTGTGAATTACGTCGTCGAAATCTCGCCGGACGTAATCGACCCGGCCGACCTCGGGGAGATCGAAGCGAACAACGGCACCGAAACCGCGTCGTGGCAAGCGATTCACGACTTCGACGCCGACGAGACCTACACGAAGGTCGAATTTGCGCTCGAGGGCGGCGAGTCGGCGACGTTCGCACCCTCGAAGCTCCGCGTCACGTCTCTCAAGTGGACCGGCGACGCCAAAGAGGCCACGTCGGGTATCCTACCCGATATCGACCTCGGACTCGGGGCGATATTCGGTGATGGCGACTTGGAGCAGCGCAAATACACACTCGCGCCGGAGAACAGTTCCGGTGATAGCGTGTCTGTCGCGCTGTCGAACGACTCACTCGACAAAGAGATCACGGAGTACCAGGCGGTCTACCGGATCGGCGACGGCCGGTGGATACCCGTTCAGACCGACTCGAGCGATCCGGTCTACAAAGACGAGGGCGAGGGAACGGTGACGTTCCACTTCGACGAGAGCGATGCGGAGGTAGAGTTCATCGCCAACCCAACGATGGTAGACAAAGCGACCCACGAATACCGGGCGTACATGGCCGGTGCGGACTGGATTCAAAACCTTATCCCCGGCTTCGCTGGCGCTTCGGCGACCCTCCATGCACTCACCCTGCCGCTCACAGCGGCGGTGACACACAACCCATGACAGATTACATTACAACCCTTGCGTTCGGCGGTATCGCACTCATCGCAGTACCGGCGTTGCTGTTCGGTGGGTGGCTCATCGTCGTCGTGCTCGGCGGCCTGTGGCTGATCGTCACCTACGGCGGTAAACTCGGCTTCGCAATCCTCAAAGAGCGACAGTCGGGCGCGTCGGCGGCGAAATACGAATCGAAGTATCTCAGCGATAACGGCCGGCGGTGGGAGCGATGAACGGACTCCTATTCGCGCTCGTCGCGATCGGGACGGCGTTCTATCTCAGCGGGGCGCTGTACGACCGCCGCGGCGACCAGTCGATCACCGTCTCGGCGGCCACGGGGCTCACGTCGAACGTGATCTACTCGACGGCTGCAATCGCGTTGATCCTGAGTTCCGCGGTCGGCGACAACTACGCGCTCGCGCTCGCTGGCGTGGGGCTGCTGATCCTCATGCTGTTTCTCGCCCGCGGCAACCTCCGATTGCTCAAAGAGTCAAACGTGCGAGCGAAAATCGCGGGGCAAGCGTGACGCACTCGACTCGAGGGCCGCCCGTCGGCCCGCCGGTTTTTCTCGGGACCCTGATTGCAGCGTGCTTGCAACGAGATTGAAACCACGATACAACTACTCAGACCATGCTTATCCCGACAATTCGACCGCACAGACACATCGATACCAGCGGAGGACTGGCGTAAATGGCGCTCCAGTTCGCGGATACGTTCGACGAACCGTCGGAATCAACCCGACGCGTCTACATTCCGGCCGATATCGTCACGGACTCGGCGTTCCCCTTCGGCCCCGGCGACCCCTACGTGCTCCGCGTCTCGAGACACGAGGGCTTCGCCGTGACGCCGCCGGATTCCGACCGCGAAACCATCGACCTGCCACCGATCAACCCCGATATCCTATGAGACCAACAAACCGGGCCGAAGAGGCCCAACAGCGACGGAAACGGATCGACAGACTGTACGAGCACTTCGACGACGTGGTCGGACTCATCAACGACTCCGACCTCCAAGACGACGTGCTCGACTGGATGGACGACGCCGACGAGGTGCCGGCCACGTCCCTACTCACACACGTCGAAACGCTACTCGCGAACTTCGAAACCGAGTTCGAAATGTACGCCGTCGACGTGGACGGAACGAGCCACTTCCCCGACGACTGTCGCGACTGTGAGCACTACGGAATTGCGTGCCCGGTACTCACGAACCGATACGAAAAGATCGAACGTGAGCGGCTGCACGAACGTCTCCAAAGTGCGAGCGAGGACGAAGTGAAACGCGAACTCCGACGCTACGCCGGTCGGAATGGCTGTAAGGCCATGCTCGCTGAAATCGACGAGTGGGAAGGCGACTACCGCGACCTCCTCGAGCGGGGCCGGAAGCTTCGTCGTGAGACGTTCCACTTCCTCCGACCCGCCGAAGAATACGAGTACGCCGACGAGACGGTCGGCGAAGCGACCGCCGACACAACGGAGGGCCACTCATGAACTGGAATTACGTGCTCATCGGTGGGGTCGTTATCGCCGTCGTTCTGGCGATTGGTTTCCTCATCGAGCGGTGGGGCGTCTTCGAAGACTCGCAAGCGGCCACGGGTACCGACCGCGTCGATCGCTCTGAACTTGGACCCGAGACGCGGCCTCGAATCCCGGTTCGGGACAAGCCCCGACAACTCCCGTTCGAGTTGAAGGTCATTTCCTTTTGTGTCGTGGCAATTACGGCGATTATCGGCTTCTACGCCTACCAGTTCCTCAAGAACGGCTCTCCCTCGGAGTTCCAGTACACGACGCAACTCCAGTACGCCGTCACGGCGTTGCTCGCGATGGGGGCCGGCGTCGCCTACCGGGGCCACAAAGACAGCCACGTCGGACAGATTCACGTCGTCAACGAATCCGAGAACGGCGAGATCGACAGCGAACGGACGATATTCTACGACATGAACGCGGTCGAACCCCAAGACGACGGCCGAATGCTCGTCAAAGAGCTTCGAGACGAGCGGCTGTTCGGCCTCTTTCGGCGCTACAAGCTCGTCGGACACGATCGGAAACTCCGGTCTGACCGGCCGCTGGGGGATATCATCACCCACGAGATCCACGCCGACGCGGTGCATCTCGAGGACGGCAAGTACGTGATGCGAACGCAAGGACAGATGGTCGTCAACGGCGGGACCGACAAAGCCGCCGACTACCGCTACCACCCACCGATGCGACTCCCCTACGAGAAAATGGTCAAGCAGCAAGAACAGATGCGAAAACTCCGAATCGATATGAAGTCGCTTCGGGCGGAAAAGGCGGATGCACACAATCGACTCGACGACTTGATTCGGATTATCGAAAACGGCGAGTACCGCGAGTACGATCGCGTCATGAACAAGATTGAAGACGCGAAAGAACTCGTGGCACCGAAACAAGAACACTACACCGTCCAACAGGACCGGGGCCAGCAGCGCCGGCAGGTTCAAAGCCAGCGTGATATCGGCCGCGACAACGGCACCTCGGAGGGGTCGGCATGAATCGTCGTCTCCTCGCCGCACTCGCGGTGTGTCTCGTCCTCGTGAGCGCCGTTGCGCCGGCCACGGTGGCCGCGGCACCTTCGGACGGGCCGACGGCACTCGAGCCGTCCTACGCCGTCCAACAGGCAAACGAGACGGCCACGAACGACTCGGCGACGAACGGGACGGCCAGCGACGCGCCGTCGGCGGCCGAACAGGTCCGAATCAACCCCGCCGGCCCGGATGTAGAGTACCAGAGCGTCGAAGTCAAACAGGCAGACGCGACGTTCAACACGACCGGCGAGTTCGCGTTCTTTAGCCTGACCGAACCCGTCGACGCGGTCCGTATCTCCCAAGCAAAGGCCGACGCACAAGTTCTCGAGGGCGGCCAGACGGTTCGCGTCGAGTACGAACCCGACGCCGCCCCGCCGGATCAAACGTCGCTCTATACCCTCGAGTTGTTCTTCGCGGACGGCTCGTCGAAAGAGGTCGAACTGTACGCTTCGGCGACCGACCAGAGCGTCGCTGCGGCGTCACTCGAGAACTGGGAACCGACGATCGAGACGCTGAAAGAGAAAGCCGACGAGAACGGCTACGAACAGACGCCGGAGGGGACCGAGTCCTACGTGACGTGGGTCGACGACCGCGCCCAGCTCGTCGACGGCTTCCTCACGCAACTCGCGGCCCAAGCGATTAGTTGGGTTATCATCGGTGTGATGAACCCGCTGGTCGTTATCATCGGGATCTCGCTCACCGCGCTCGCCATGTGGCGACGCCGCTCGAAACACGGCGATCTCGTGGATGCACTCTCGAGTATGGCTGGCCGCTACGAACAGGAACTCACGAAGCTCCGAAACAACCGCGAGAAAGCGAAGCGAACCGCCGACGACGAGGACCTCTCGGAAGTGCCAGCGGTCGGCTCGTGTGCGGACTACTGGATCGACGCCTACGGCACCAAGAGCCCGGCCCAACTCGCCGACCTCGCAGCCGGCGGGGAAGCGCGGGCAACGAACGACGGCCTCGAGATGATCCACAACGGTGTCGACGATCTCGACACCGACGACTTGCATGGGACGTGGCTCGAGCCCGTCCTTCGACATATCCCGAACGAACGGCGCGCACTGAACCACCTCCTTGCGACGGTCAAGTACATGGAATCGGAACACAGCCTCGGCTCGAAGTACCGTGCAACCCGCAATGACCTCGAAAGGATGCTCGACGACCTCGAGCGCCAGCAGACGCAACTGACCGGGACGCCGGCCACGGGTGACGACTAAGATGGAACAACTCATCTACGCCGCCGTCGCGATCGCCGCACTCGGCACACTCGTCGTGGGTGTTCTGTTCTGGCGACCGATTCTCGAGACGCTGTTGTCGGTGACGACGAGCGTTCGCTACCGGCTCAAACAGGCGACTGTGTCGTTCCTCATGGGATCGCATCCGAACACGTCCCGACTCCTCGCGACGGTCGTCGTCGGGAGTGGCCTGGTCGCGTTCGTCGGTGTTGTCGGTATCGCTATTCGAGGCGCGGATACGAGCGCGTCCTCGGGGCCGCTCGTGCGGACGTTACTCGGACTCGCGACGAACCCGTGGGCGTGGGCGGTGGCGATCATTGTCCTTGCTCGACAGTTGCTCTTTTTCGGCGACCGGCTCCTCGCTCGGATTACGGCCAGCACGTCCGGCTACTGCTACAAGACCATCCGCCGACTCGCGGAGGAAGCCAAACGGCCGGCCTTAGACCGGTGTGAGCGCGTGCTGGTACAGACCGGCGACAGCGCCGGACAGATCACGCAGTGGTGTGTCGACGCACTCGAGGGCAACGGCCACGCCGCGCCGACGTTCAACCCGACTGGAGAGGACGGCGAGCCTCGAGCACCGACCGAGACGACTACGCTTGCCCACCGGGATGCCGACGGTCCGATCGACGTCGACCCGGCCGGCGGTGACGACGACACGACCGATTCGGACCCGGACTTTTGGACGCAACTCCGACTGTTCCGGCTCGAGTTGGCGTCGGCGGTCGACCTGAACGGCGTCCTCTGGCGCTTCCTCGTCCCGGCGATCCTGACGTTCGTCGGTGTGCTGTTGGTGATGCGGATCTGGATCCAACCGTGGTTCATCCCGATCATCGTCGCGATTTCGGTGTTCGCTGGCGGGACCTACTACTGGGCGGTCGACCTCCGCCACCGTCGCCGGCTCAAGGCGCTCCGCGCTGACAACGACCCGACGCGGTGGACCGACCTCGCGATTCTCACCAAGACCGTCGAAGTCCCCGAGACGACGATGTACTACGGCTATCTCGACGGGAAGGTGTACGCGAGCGAAGACAAGCACGACCTCGCCGAGACGTTGGCCGGTCGCGCACTCGACCGGCTCGAGGGCCGCCAGCCCGCGCCGGCCATTGAAGAAACGAACGCCTACCTGTTGAAGCGCTATCTCCCGATGCTCGAGGCGTGGGAACAGGAATACGAGCGGAAAGCGATCATGGACCAACTCATCAACAGGGTCGCCGACGCACCGGAGGGAATCATCCCGCGGTCGATCCTGCTCGAGCAAGTCGTCGAGTACGACCGACGCTACGTCGCGTGGGGCTTGCTCTTTATCGGCCGCGGTCGTGACCCCGATCTCGTCCGTGAGGTCTACCGCGATTTAGTCGAGATCCACGCGCTGACCGAGACGCCCGTGACGGTGACCGATACCGAGAGTGGCGACGACCGCGAGCTGGTCGCCGTCTCGAAAGGCGACGAGGCGTTCGCGCCGGAGGTCGTCGATCTCCGTGGCGAGTTCGACTCGCTGTTCGGGAAACAGGCGTTTGCGGCACGATACGGCCCGCCGGAACACGACGTGGAAACGACGCCCGCGCCGTTCATCCGGCCGGAGAGTCACGAGAGAGCGGACTAACACCTGATTCATGAGTTCACAAATCCGAGACCTACAGCCACAGGACCGCACTGGCACTCGCACCGCCGCTCGAAACAAACTTAGCGAGAAAATCGAACGAAAGCGTCACAAAGAGACGCTGAACACAGAGGCGCACGTCCGAGACCTCCACCGACAGGCTGAGGCTGCGATTGTCGACGGCGAGGACACCGAACGGACGGCCGAACAGATACTCGAGGAGCTACACCTCTACCTCTGGCACGACCCGGGCTGGCCGTCGGTGATGCACTCCGAGGGGCCGCCGACGCCGGCCTCTGGGTTTCAGTTCCGCCAGATCCACCGGCAGTTTCAGAACGGACAGGATACCAATGTGAGCCTCTGGTACGAGGTCCTAACCGGCGTCGCGAAAGGGCTCGGATACGTCAATTCGGGGATTGACCGCACGCAACGCGCACCGGTCTACCTCGAGAAACTGGACCCGAAGGAAGTCCCCCACGCACCGGATATCGACGAGGTGACGCCGATCGGCTGGCGTCGGATCGGAGCGGACGACCCGGTCGACCCGGAGGAAAAAGAGGTCGTTATACCGCACGACGATTGTGACCACATCCTAGCGATCGCCAAGCCCCGCGAAGGGAAAGACTCGACGCTAACCTCTATCGGGATGAACCTCTGGCGTGAGCACGGCTACAAGTACGTCTCAATCCACGACGACGGCCGTATGGAGACGCCGATGTTGGCGATTCCGGCCGACGAACAGGCGATCAAAGATAGCCTCGAGCGATTCAATCAACAGCCCCGGCCGATGGACGCGGAGGTGTACGTCCCGCGGATGGAAGGCACACCGGACATTCTCCCGTCGAACTTCGTTCCCTTTACGCTCGGCATCGACATGCTCACACCGAAGGATATCCTTCGACTGGCCGGTGTTACTGACTCGGACCCGTCCCTCGAGTTGCGGATCAAAGAGGCGCTGAAAATCACGCTAGATCGGTCCGGGCAGGTGGACGAGTTAATCAACCTGCTGTTCGATTTCGCGGAAGGACTCGAGGCCACGATCGAATGGACCGAAGAACAGGACCGACACGCCGATAGCGGCGTCGAAACCTATCAGGCGTCGTTCTCGCTCAATGCAGAAAAGGCAGTCAAGAAGGCCGCCCAACGACTCGCCCGACTCGCCGGAGAGGGCTTTATCGCCTCTCCCGAGGCGGCGACTAACATCGACTTCCACGACCTACTCGAGGAAAACGACAAGGCGGCCGTGCTCTGTTGCAACTTCATCGACGCGAGCGACGGGTTCAAGTACACGATTATGGACCTCTGGCTCCAGAAAATCATGTCCGCTCGAGACAAGTGGCCGCGGCTTCCCCGCGTCTGTCTCGAGGTTCGGGAGTTGAAGAACCTCGCACCCTCGCAGATTCAACACGCCCGCTATCGCGACCAGAAACGGGCGCTCCAACAGACGTTCCGCATCATCACCTCGCAGGGCGGTTCTCGTCGGGTTCTGTTGCTCGGATCGACGCAGAAATTCAATGACGTTCTCAAGTCGGTTCGGAATAATATGGACACGAAGATTTTCCTCCGCCAGAGCCAGGAACAGGTCCCCGAACTCGACAAGATGATGAACTTCAACGACGAGTTGTTCGGCCAGCTACTGACGTTCGATACCGGGCAGGGGATGATCCACACCGACGGTGAGCCGTACTGGCCGATTCGGTGGCGCGGCTCGCCGTGCGGGCTCGGGCTCGGCGACCAGGTATGGCGCGACCGGTACGGGTCCGCGTGGGGCGCTCGCGTCCGACAGACCGGCGACGATCCGTTCGCCGACGGTGACGACGCCGAATGGTGGGTCGACGTCGTGGCCGGTGACGTGCTCCCGGCGAGCAAGAATCCGGCCGTCGGTGCGTGGTATCTCCTCCCGTCGGACTTCCCCGAACCCGTGGCGTCGATCGGCGACCCCGAGGACGTCGTCGACGCGATCTCGGAGCGGTTGATCGACTGGGTGCTCCGACAGCGCCGCGAGTACGACATTCCCGCGGACCTCTCGCTCAGACCCGTCGGTGCGGGCGATCGGCAGCAAGATATCACGCTCGAGCAAATCGGCCAGGAAACAACCTACGAGGATATCGCCTCGAGACACAACGTTCCGCGGACGATCTCGGACTGGCTCCGGAAAGACGCGAAACTCCGACAAACGTTCATCACCGTGTGTGAACTCGTTGCTGAAAACGAGTTCCGTAGTTACGACCAGATACACGCCGCTCTAAACGCCGATTTCGGCCAGTCGGCATTACGCCACCATGCATCAAACGAGAGTGGGCTAAAGTCCTGTCTCGAGAAAGAAGGGCAGCTATGGACGCTGACACCCGTCGGAAAGCAGGTTCTTGAAATTGACTGGGGTATAGTCGAGAAAGGTCTACAGGAGGTGAGTCGATAATGGAGTGGACTGCTGTATTCGAAGGTCCGCTTTCGAAGTACGTTTCTGGCCGGTCGAACGGCCGCATTCGCGTTCCGTGGCCGGTACTCGAGTCGGCAGACCAGAACCTTGCCAACCTCGTGCTCGAGGACCCGCTGTCGGGACTGACCGCCGCCGAGGATACGCTCGAGGAACTCGGCTATCGGGACATAGCGCTTCGCGTGTTCGATCTCCCCGACGGACGGACCTATCGCGTCGGAAAGTATGGCTCAGATCATCTTGGCGAACTACTCGGCATTCACGGGGAAGTCGTCAGCGTCGACGGTGTCAAACCATTCGCGGAGGTTGCAGCGTTCGAATGCCGCCACTGCGCGACACTAAACCGAATGTCCCAACCCGGCGGGAAGCTCGTCAAGCCGTTCGAATGCCAGAATCACGAGTGTGAGAACACGAACGCGTGGTCGCTGAATACGGACGACTCCGATATCGCCGACTTTCAACGGGTCGTTCTCAAGCGGACCGACTCGTCGATGGACGACCCCCCAATTGAAACGGTGTATCTGTGGGACGATCTTTGCGAGACGGTGAGTACGGGCGACTCGGTGACGATCGTCGGAGTGTACGATACGTTGCCGTGGCCCGACGAGGCCGTTTTGAAAACCTACGTTGACGCCATATCGATCAACAAAAGCGAGCAACCGGCGACCGTCGACGAAGTGGCCGACTGGAAGGTCAAGAAGTGGACCTTCGACGCCGTCGACCGACTCAGCACGGAGGGCTCAAGCTACGACACGACGACGCGGAAGGTTCTCGACTCGGTGAGCGACGAGTACGGCGTCGCCGAGGGCGAGATTCAAGCGGCACTGTCCGCACTCGAGGATGATAGTCACGTCTCGGAGCATCGTAACGGCCGCGTTCACATCACGACGAGTTCAACACCGACCTTCGAACCGACTCCATGATTGTGTGAATCGCTGTTGTCCCCGTGGTTAACAGCTAACATGTACTCTCAGACGCTCTGGAGCGTGAATACTCGGAGTTAATTCCGGTGTGAGCGTGTCAACGCGCCTGCGAGGGTAGGCACGTATGATCTAGAGTATGCGTGTTCATTCACAGTGAGAGTGTTTGACCGACACCACGGCGTCCGGTGGGGGTGGGGTGGGGGAGAATAGGGACGGAAATAACCAGCAACAGCGAACAAAAGCCGACGAAAGCCGTTCTCGAGAGATTATCAATGCCTAATGAGCACGATCGCGAGCCACAGCACGACTCACCACGCGACCAAATCGATGCACTCGCCGACCAGTACGGCGTCGACGTCGACGACCTGCTTATCCAGAGCCGGCGACGAGACCCGATGTACAAGGGCACAGCCGCCGACCACGCGAAAGCCGAGTGGTTCGCCCGTCTCTGGCGACAGGCCGTCGACCAGCGCGAAAGTGACCGTATCCACGTTCGCGGCGTTCACTACACCGTCTACATGTCCGATATGGACGTGGAGCCACCGACCGACTGTTCGTGGGGGCGCTACGACAACACCCAACGCTGTTACGATTATCTCGAGGGCTGTGCCGTACTCGCGCGGATCCTCGGCTATATTCCGCTGGACGGGATTATCGACAAGCGCGCCGATACGCGAACCGTCACAGAGTACGGAGACCATACTCTCCGGCCCGACCCCGAGGGTTTTCCCGCCCCGACCGGGGTTGCAACGCCTACGATTCCGCATCCCGAGGCTCGAGCCGGCTTCGTCTTTGACAGGGACGAGACGCCGTATTCGGAGTGGGTGAGCGAACGCGTGGCCTCGAGCGCACGCGAGCAACTGTCGTTCGACGAGGCCCGCCAGTCACCGTATCACATCGAACTGTGGTCCGAAAAGACGCTGCCCGATTACATCCGCGGCGGGGGCGGGCTCACCGCCGAGTACGGCTGTAACGTCGTGGTCGAAGGCGAGGGCGATCTCTCCCTAACCGTCGCCCACGAGCTGGCCCAACGAATCGACGAGGCCGGGAAGCCGGCGGTAATCCTCTATCTGGCCGATTTCGACGTGAAAGGCTACGATATGCCGGCGAACATGGCGGGGAAACTCGCGTGGCTCCATCATCGGGGTGACCTCGAGCAACGCGTCGTGATCGAACGACTGGCCGTGACGAAAGCTCAAATAGAGGGGTTAGACCTCCCGCGAAAGCCGATCGAAGAAAGCGAGGCGACAGGAACCGGCGGCGTGGCGTACAACCGCCGGATTACCGAGTGGGAACAGGAACACGGGGCCGGCGCGACCGAGTTGAACGCCCTCGAGCAACACCCCGACGAGTTCCGCCGGATCGTTCGCGACGCGCTCGAGCGCTACACCGACCCGAACCTCAAGCACAAAAACGACCGCCGCGGCGACGAGTGGGAGGATAGCGTCGAGTCTCGAATCGAAGAAAAGCTTCGAGAGGCCGGCGTCGACGACGAACTCGAGGACCTGGAGGCATGGCTTGAGGATTTCAACGAGGCGTATGCGGAGGTCGCCGACGTCTTCGAGCGCTTGCGCGGGATGATGGACGATGATTCGGCAATCGGGGCGTGGGAGTCGATGGTCCAAGAGTTGCTCGGCGAGGTCGAGATCCCCGTCGCGACGGTTCCCGACGGCGAGGCCGCACTCCCCGATGATCCGATCTATGACTCGAGTCGATCCTACGCGGAGAACAAAGCCCGAATCGATCGGTATCGGGCGTCAGAGTAGCGCCTGTCGGCGGTACGTACAAGTATTAGATTGTGTTAAAATCACATATGAAGACAGTCACGTGCAGCGATTGTGACGAGCCGTTCGACACTCGCGAGAACTACCTCGCTCGAAACGCAGTCTGCCCCGACTGTTTCGAGTTTCCCGACGTTCACCACGACGAGACGCCCGACGAGGAATACAGCGTCTACATGGTCGCGTCCGTCTCGGCAGGGATGCACGGGGCCTTTCACGCGGCGTACTTCCGCGTGGCCGCGAAGGCAACGGAGGACGCCCGGTTTTTCGCACGAGCCTACCAGCGACTCGAGGATACGGTCAACGAACCGAATCTCACAGATCTCGCGTTCGACGGCGATGAGCAGGTTCTCACGCGACCCGGTGCGGCCCCGACGACGATTCGTGTGATGGAACTCCCGCTCGTCGAACGCCACGACGGCTACTGCGTGACGAAACTCGGCACACGCAGCGGCGACGACTACGAGGACCAACTCGACTACGGCCCGACGACGATGGACAAACTCCCTGATCCCGATATGACACCCAAGGACGTACTCGTACACGCGACCGACGGACAGATCGATCACAAACTCGAGGCGAACGTTCCCGACGACCATCTGTGCTATTGGACGGTGAGCGGAACGCCCCAACAGACGCGGTTCGGCCAGCGAATCTGGTTCGAACAAGACGGCCGACTCGTCGCCTGTGGACAGATTCACAGCACCGAGACCGGCAAAATCTGGTTTTCGCCGCTCTGGCGAGTTGACCTCGAGTGCCCGACAACCGTCCCGAATCAGGGCTTCAAGTACGTCGAATCGATCGACAGCGACCAGCGGACGCCGGAGCGAGCGCGGGCATGAAGCTCCTCGAGACGTTCGCCGGCACTGTTCGCTCGAAGGTGTGCAACACCTCTGGGTGCCAGACGAACCCGCTCGGCACGCTCGAGGGCCGGTATCTCTGCTCGCGCTGCTACGAACGCCGGGCGCGACTCATGAACTCGACGCAACTCGAGGCGGCGATCGACGCCGAACCGAACCCGTTCAACCAGCGGAAACTCGAGGACGCACTCGCTGAGGTCCGCGAGTGGAACGAGGACTAATCCATGTCAGACCCAGACTTTGCATTCCGAACCGACGAGGACGCCCGTTCGTGGGCGCTGTACCGACAGACCGAGACACAAGAGCGGCCCGTGGCGGCGTGTACGCGCGACGAAACGCTGTGGTTCGCGCTGGACCGGGAGGACGGAAACGGCGAGCGCTTCCCCGTCCGTGGGGCCTTTCTCGACGCCGTCGGGCTGGCCTTTCACCGTGGCCCGACGCTCGAGGAGTGGGTGACCGAACCGGTTTTCGAGGAACTCGAGTGGTACGAATCCGAGTGTCTCGACGAACTCCGGGAGCTGCGCAACGAAGCGATGCTGAACCGCGAGCCCGACGCCGACGACCGTTCGATGCCGAGCGAGGCGTGGGATCTCGTCTCGAAAGCGCGCTCGCACTTTACGCTGATCGACTCACGAGCGTTCAAACTCGGCGAGGGAGAGCCACGAGACCGCGGCGAGCGGCCCGACGAGACGGCGCTGGCTGACTTCGAGTAACCGACCATGAGCACCGACGACCTCTCAGACTACACACTCCCGCCGTCGTCGCCGCTCCGGCGGTACACCTTCGACGATATCGAAGTACTGGCCCGATACGCCGTTCACGTCGACGGCGACCCGCGGAAGGTCTACTGTTTCGACGCCCGCAAAATCGAGTTCCCCGAGACCGACGAGTGGGTCCGCCCGCCCGCGTACTACGACGACGGCGAGGACTTCGCGGACCTGAACGCCTACTGGTACGCCGCCGAGTCGGGCGACGTCGTCTTCTACTACCTCGAGAACATGGCCGTTGCCGCACTCGGCGACAGTTACTCGCCGACGGCGTGGACCGACGCCGAGGTCCCGTTTGATCGACTCCCGCCGTTCGGTGCGTGCATGGCGCTGATCGAACTCCACGAGCTGTGCCATTGGGCGATCGGCGAGGGTTCGGAGGAACAGCCCGGTATGGACGATACCGACCACTGGCGCTCGTGGAATCGCGTGCTCGCCGACGCGATCGGCTACGTTGCCGAGGGCGACCTCGAGTGGTTACGTCCCGAAGACACCGGCCTCTGGTACGCGAAAGAGTCCGAGAACGGCGTGCGGACGCCCGTCGGGACGTGGCTGTACGAAGACTACGACGATGGGCGCGAGCATGAACAGGCGACGTTAGAGAACTACGACTAGACCAACACCCATTCAAACCTATGTTCAACCGATTCACAACCGAGACGATCGGCCGTATCGTTTCCAACCGACTCGCACTGCTGGCTGTCTACGCCGTCGCCGTCGAACTCCTTGCTCGAATATTCACAGCCGCGACCGCAACTGGCTACACGGCACTCACGCCGGGCGGAACGGTCGGCATTCGCGACGTTGTCGGGTCGATCGCCCTCGCCCCGACGCTCACCGGGTGGCAGCCGGTCGGCTCCATCGTTACTGCGTATGTTACCGACCCGGGATTCATTTCGACGCTGCTGTTCCCGTTCGTTATCGCCGGCTACGTGCTGGCGGTTGCGACCGTTGCCGGCATTCACTGGCGATTCGTCCGTCCGGACGCCTAACCCCATGCTCGAGGCCCTCGAAACCGCCTTCTACGCCGTCGTCGCCGTGGGAACGCTCGCCTACTACGTTCACGACCACCTCCAGAGCGACGAGAGTCCCATCGACGAAGCCAAACGCCTGTACTCGGAGGGGCGAATCGACGAACCCGAACTCGAGCGCCGACTCGGCGAGGCCGTCGACGACCGCCACGAACAGATTCGACTCGTCGTCGAGGATATCAACGGCGTCGGGCCGGCGACCTCGAAGGCGATCGCCCGGGAGTTCGACAGTCTGGACGAGCTTCGCGAGAGCGAGCGGGCGCGACTGGAGAGCGTGTACGGCGTTGGGGACGAGACGGCCGGGGCTGTGCTTGAGAGAGTGAGGGAGTGCCCTGCAATGTAGTGCACGCGGCTTATTGTTCGTGTTGCCTTCTCAGACCTGTGAACGATTCCACCAAAGAGAAAGCAGCGGCGCGCTGCAAGAAGTGTGGGTCCGTCTCCCCTGTTTGGAAGTACCCGAATGGAAGGCTCCAAGCGATCGGGCCTCGTTCTGGCTGTTTCTGTGGTTCACGATCATTTAAAATTCTGCACACAGGTGCCACGGGAAATCCGTAGACTTGAGAGAGTGCGAGAGTAGGAGTTGCCGGATCGGAATCAACGACGGAATATCATCACGACAGTCCCGACAGACACAGACGATATCGTAGACGGTCGGTTCGTGCGCCCATTCGAGGTTTTCGGTTGTACCACAGACAGAGCAGGCATCGGTTGGCACGGCGCGGGTCTCTATCAGCACGAACGGCTTAGTTCTTTCAGAGGGTTACTCGCTCCCGTCCTCGAGAATATCGCCGACCTGTTTCGCGGTCTCGCTGGTTATGATCTACTCGTCACGGCGTCCCTCAAACGGCTGTTCATGTCGTCGATCTCCGGTTCATCGGTCGCTATACTTCGAACAGACGCCCGTTCTTGAACGGCCGCATACCCCAGTCGGCGGAGGAAATCGGGCGCGGTGTCCTCGGTGTACTTTCGAATCGTTCGGCCACTCGTACCCGCAACAGAGCCCTTAAGATCGATCATCAACAGTTCGCACCCGTCACGCCCCCAGAAGTGGATTTCGGCGCTAGTCGGTCTGGTATCGGGCGACCCTATCTCAACGCCGTTGCACGATTCGCACAGGTGTCCTTCCCAGTCGGCCACTGTACAGCCCGGTTCCGGCACTTGTAACTCAAACCGGACGTACAGGTCTACGTCGTCGAGATACTCGCCGCACAGTTCACATTTCGGTTTCGTATACGCCTCGTCGTAGTTTTCATACATAGATACTCACTCTCCAAACGCCTCTGCAAGCCGTTCTCGCATGAACTCGCGTCGATACTTCCGCCGTTCCGCTTCCGAGAGGTAGTTTTTCAGTACCACTGACGGATCGCTACTCCCCTGTTCGCCGGCAATCACGTCGAGATTATCCAGCAGGTCGCTCATGGCCTGATTGTAGGTCGTATACCAGAACCGCCGCCCCATTTTCGAGGTCGGCCACTTCCCACGAACGCGGACCTCCGCTCGCTGTGCCAGCCGCTTAAACCGGGCCTGTATCGTCTCGCCGGTCACGTGGCCGCTCGAGGACTCGGTCGAGGGAAACAGGTAGCCGTTCCACTCCCGATCGCGGCCACCGAGTGCGTCGAGTCGATCGGTCAATTCGGGCACGCCGTAGATCAACGCGACCGTTCCCGGTCCGTTCTTTCGTTCGTCGAACGCGATATGTGGGTCGTCGCCGTCGAGTACGAGCTGCGAAACGTGCAAGCCGGCGACCTCGCTGCGACGAAGGCCCCACGCACACAACGCGAGTACCAGGAGTCGTTCACCGGGACCGTCGGCGGCGTCGTACAGCGCCCGCACTTGGCCGCTCGAGAGGGCAGGATTGTCCTTCTCGTCGTCGACTCGCCCGTCCCAGATTTCCCCGTGGTCGACGTTTTCCGCCGGATTGAACGGCGCACCGTGGCGCGTCTCGAGGTGGGTGTAGAACTCTCGAATGTCGCTCAGATAGCGGAGCTTCGATTCGGGACTGTCGAGTTCGTCGTCGAGTTCGTACAGGACGGCTTCAACGCGCTGGAGTTCGTCGTACTCGTGTTCCTCGTCCATCACGCGGTCGGCGATCGTCGCCGTACCGTGGACCGTCTCGTACAGGCGCACGTAGGTTGCGAGTCGATAGCGCTTCGAGCGCGTCGTCGAGTCGGCCCGTTTGTTATCAATCCGCCGGAGGAGTTCCTCGAGCGCGTCGATGGTCGTTTCGTCGCCGATACCCCAGTGGTAGGACCCGTCAGTATCGGGTCCCTCGTAGCCGACCGACTCGAGAAAGTCGGTCAGCGTCATATCGTGGTGCTCGCGCAGCGTGTAGGCGATCCCCGAAAAGCCGGCGTCGACGAGATCCTGATAGGTCGGCCGGGACTCGAGATCGTGGCCGGCGCGTCGGAGTGCCGTTTCGATTTCGGCGTACCAGAACTCGCGCAGTTCTTGGAGACTCTTTCGCGACCAGTTGATCGTTTCCTGTTGGGTCATCGTTCCTCCGCTCGAGTGATTGTGAACGCGGCTTCGGCGTCCGGTTCCTCACCGGAAGGTGCGTTCTCGCGGTTCCACTCAGACGGATCTGACATGCCGTAGAGTTCGGCCGTATACTCACCCGCCCGTTCCTGAATGGTAGCCCGGAATTCGACTTCTTTCGTTCCCGGCGGGTCTTTGACGACATGCCAACCAGCATCAATACCGTCTCGAAAGAGCTTGACGGCGACCATATCCGCGTTCAGTGCGTCAGAGACCTCAATTGTGAACGCGGGCGGGTTCCACTCCGAGAACAACGGGGATTTGTTCTCGGGTAGCGCCACATCGGTCACGTACTCCGACCCATCGGTAATCTCGACCTCGAGCGGCGGTGGCGGTTCGTGGACGAAACGCAGGTAGCCGCCAATGCCGCCGATCCCGAGCACGCCGAGTCCGGCACTGGCGACGAGGTCACGGCGCGTAGACGTTGTTTCGTCGTTTTGACCGCCCGTCGTATCCTGTTGGGTCATTGGTATCGCTCTCCGATGTCGATTTCCTCGCCGAGAATCCATTTGAGCGCTATTATTGCGCATTCGCGCTGGTCTGCGGCTTCATCACGCCCCAGTTCTCGGAATTGGTCGCGCTGTTTCCGCAGTACTTCTATCCGCGTTTCGATCTCCTCGATAGACCGTTCTATTTCTTGGCCAGTCATGTGCTCACCCGATCCTGTACTCCGTGCCGCAGTTGTGACACTCCGACGTGCAACTACTCCCGCCCGGACCGATCAACCACGTTTCCTCGCTACATTCCTCGCACTGAACTTTCCGAACGATCGGCGCTGCATGGAGTTCTGCGAGTTTTTCGTCTGGCATTTCCTCGAGTTCTTCCAGCCGTTCGCCGGTCGTCGGCGACAGGTCGTTCAACCGCTCGAGTTCGTGTGCGCTTTTCATGCGTTCCCTCGCTCGAGAACCCCGTTTTCTCCGGGCGGGGTGCATTCTAAGACTCTCATTTTCACGTATCTGAGTACAACTGACAGTCATGTAAAACTACTGCTTGTCCGTGTGTCGCACGCAGGACACACGAGTTTAGTAACATAGCGGAGGTAGTCGGCCAATTTGCCGTAAATCATATAGCGCTATATGAATCTGCGGCCGAAACTCAACACTCGACTCGAGTAGTGAGCCGTTCGAAAACAGGCGTCTCGAGAGTCAACGGGACGGTTCGGGCTACTCGTCGTCGCTACGCCACAGCGGTTCGTCCGGCATGTCGTCGCGAAGACTACCGCCCGCGTGCCGCCAACAGCGGAACTCGTCGGGGTGGATCGGCCACGTGCAGCCATGGACCGGGCACTCGTCGCCCGCTTCCAAGTCGCTCACTCCCGCTCACCCCCGTCGGTCACGGCCGGCTGCTCCCACCTCGAGAGCGCCGCCTGTCCCGTCGCATCAACGTCGATCGCCCGTCCGTCGTGCTCCCGAACCCATTCGCGAGCCATGGTCAACGCGACCTCGAGCCCGCATTCCTCGGGCGTCTCGAGGACGGGTTTGATCTCTGGATGTTTCGAAGACGGGCCGTGAGCGTGGGTCCACGGCGCGAGGGCGACCGTTGCGTTCCCGCTGCCGTTCCAGACGTGAATATAGAGGTACGGCGCGTTCTCTGGAGTGAGTTTCGAGAGATCATCACCACGGCCGCGCAGCGGCGATTCATCAACGTCGTCGCGAGCGTAGTAGACGACACTCTCGCGATTCCCGTGGAAGTACCGCTCGAGGGAGCAACCCGTGGGCGCGTCGAAGACGGCGTCGCACACGTCGGGGTGAGACCACTCGGTCGGAGCGGTCGCGTCCATCCACTCACGGGCGCGTTCGATGCCCTCGCGGACGGCGTCGCGTTTCGTGTCGGTGTAGGCCGCGCCGGTCGCGTCGCCGGGCTCGTACTCGAGTCGGAACAGTTCCTCGCCGGCCCCGGCGCGAGTGTCGACGACCTTCGCGTATATCTCGTCGCCAACGGATTCGAACACTTCGACGCTCGCAGTCTCGTCGCCGTCGGTCCAGACGTGTGCGTTCCGCGTCGACTCGGGTGTGTGGTGCCAGCCGTTCACCGAATCGGGCAGCTCGTACTCGCTCGGAAGTGGCGGTTTCGCTGGCACGAGTCTACACCTCCCGCGGGGCCGGCGACACGATCTCGGCGATCTCCTCGACGCTCGAGACGCGGTCGGGCCAGTTCGATTCGTCGTTACACCACGCCATGCCCCGGCCGACGCCGGTCACGGAGTCGTCAGTTTGCCACGGCGTGAGCACCGCGCACGGGAGTCGGTCGAAGTGCGAGCGCAGCGCCCCGACGTAGGTCTTGGAACCGATGAGTACGACGGCATCGAAGTCGCCGTCGGCGAGGACTGTCTCGAGGTCGCGGGCCACGTCGTGAGACCACGCCTGAACGCCCGCGTCGGAGAGTTGATCGAGCGAGCGGTCGTAGTACGCGAGTTCGGTGTTGTGGCGGACCAGTCCGTACTCGGCGGACATGATGTAGTAGTCCTCGGAGTGGCAGGCGTAGCGGTCCTTGCAGGTGTGCACGCTCGAGTCGTAGAGTTCCCGCGCCGGGAGCGTCTCGCCGGGTGCGAGGTCCTGTTTGGTGGAGCCACACGAAACGACGGTGCAAACGCGAGGGTTCATTGGTTCTCACCGCCGTCGGTCGCGGCCACCGGCTCTTCGGCCCGATCTTCGACCATCTCCCAGTGGCCGTCGTAGCCGAGTCGGTCGGCCACGTCGTCGAGCGCTTCGTACCCGCGCCGAAGGACCTCGAGTGGGTGCTCGTCACTGTCCTCGGGAATCGCTTGCGTCACGTCGAAGGCGTCCCGAAACGCCGTCTCGCTATCGGGGACCGCCGAATCCTCGAGTCCCAACGCGGCTTCGGTGAGCGTCAGATACGTGTCACCGGGGGAGAGTCCCGGCGCGGCGGGTTCACACGCTTGACAGAGCGTCATTTCCCGGTTGCCGAGTCGCTGGTCTAACTCGCGTTCGGTGGTCGACCCGTGGCCCCACAGCACGTAGTCCTCGTAGCTCTCCTTTTTCATGTCGCCGTTGCGGGCCGAATCGATCACGCGGGCCTCGAGCGACTGGATATAGGCCCACATGTACGGCCACTCGTCGCGGATCACGTCGAGTTCCAACCATCGGTCCGCATAACTGCCACAGAGACAGTCGCCCGAATGCGAGAGGTGTTCGACCACTTCGGAGCGCCGGATGCCCTGTTGGTCGATGTACGCTTTCACGTCCGACGGTGTCCACGCCGCGAGTGGCGAGGCGTAGAGGTGGCCGTCCTTGACCTCGAGCCCGTCGGCGTCGACCTTCTCGAAACGGGCGTCGCTTTCCTCGCGCGTCGCACCGGAGACCAACAGCGTCGTGCCGTCGAACTGCGTAAGGAGCGTTTGGAGCGGCTTGTCCTTGTTGTTGACCCACTCCCACTTGTGCGCGGTTTCGTTCGCACCGGGGAAGCCGTAGGTTTCGATCCGCGTCGCGTACTCGTCGGCGTCGCGGCGCACGTCGGCGACGTGCAGCTCGAGGCCGAGATCGTCGGCGAAGCGTTCGGTGTAGTCGGTCGTCTCTCGCAGCCCGATCGACGTATCGATGTGAATCACGCCGTCCAACGCGAACGGCGCGTTGTGGTAGGTGTAGTGAGCGGCCGCAACCGAGTCGTAGCCACCACTGACGAGGGCAAACGCCTGGTTGAAGTCCCGCGACTTGGCGTCATGCAGGATTCCGTCCGGGTCGTTGGTCTCGGGGCTGTCCGCCTCGAGCGAGCCCCACGATTCGGGCGCGTCGTCGGTCCGGTCGCCGAGCGTCGGTTCGGACGGGCCGGTTCCGGGGTTCGGCGTCGCCGGTTCGGTGTCACCGGCGTCGGCACACGGGGCCGTTCGACCGCACGGACAGCGGAAACAGTCGGTTGGATCGCAGGTCATGCCGTCAACACCTTCGAGAACGTGTGCCCGCAGTTCCGGCACTCGTAGAACTCCACGCGAGTCCGTGGGTAGGACGCGCCGTTATCGTCGGTCAGTTCAACGTCGACCGTCTCGCAGTCGGGACAGGTGAGCGTCATCGGTCGGCCTCCGAAACCACGGTCTCGAGTCGCTGTTCCAGGTCGCCGTCAGTGTCGTAGGGGCCGTTCCCCGTGGCGAGCCATGCGTCGATCTCGCGGGCGAATCGCCGACCGACCGCGTCCGCGTCGTCGCCGATCTCCCACGAGTTGCGATGCGCCGGGCCTTTCGCGACGCCAGCCCGCCCGTGGTCGGTCACGAGAACGACGACGTCTCGTCGGTATCGGAGGTCTCCGCTCCGGTCGCGGATCTCGACAGCGTCTCGAGCAATGTACTTGTGATACGGTGCGGCATCGGGGCCGACGCGTTCCCAGCCGTCGGGGAGCGTCGGTTCGGAGTGTGTCTGTGAAACGGTCATAGTGGGTTACAGGTAGTCGTCGATCTGCTGCGAGTCGAGCGTGTAGCCCTTATCGTCGGCCACGTTCTCGAGGAACCCACGGAACAGACGCGAGCCGCGGTGCGTCGGACAGTCGTTCATTTTGACGACCGTGTTCTCGACGCGGGCCGGGTACTCCAGAACGATCACGTAGTCTCGCGTTTTGCCCCGGTCGGCGTCCGCACCGCGCGGGTTCGTGAATTCCGGCGACATGAGCAGTTTCGCCGTCGCGGGTGGGGTCGTCTTGATATCGTCAGGGACGAGGTCGAACACCGAGAGAATCTGAAAGTCCTCGGGGGCGGTGTCGGCCGTGAGCGGTTCGAAGTCGGTTCGGTTTTGGGTCGCGTTCTTCGCTGCCATGTTAGCACCAATGCTCACCAACACCATAAAGGTTAGCTTTGGTGCTACCGTTAGTTTTGGCGCTAACACTAAGTGAGCAGAGACGCTAACCTCAAGTGGATGCTACCCAACCGACACGGCATGAGCAAATATCGTGCCGTCATGACGACGACGGACCGGGAACGGATCTCCGGAGAGAGTGGCGACCCGGACAAGAAGGTATACGAGTCCGTTTCCCGCGTCCGTTCGCGTATAGAGGAACTGGAAAAGGACGCCGAACTACTCGAGGAACATCACCCGGAGTTGTTCAAGGAGCTAAAGAAATCCGTTTGCGAGGAATCCGAATGAGCGGACAGTCGAACCACGTCGGTCCGATCGTCTTCGCCGACGAGACCGCCCGCGCCCAACTACTCGAGCACGGCGAGTGCGTCACCTTCCGTGTCGACGACCGAACGGCCGGCGAGACGTGGTGGCGCGAGTCACGACTCGGCGAAAAGGAGGGCGACTGTCTGGTCGCGCATATCGACGCCGTCGATCCGGCCGATGAATCGGCGCTCGAGCCCTACCGGGAACTCTCGGGCTTCGCGACGGTCGGCGACTGGCAGGCGGCGATCGCCGAGTTGAACGGCGCGATGGACAGCGGGCACCTGTATCGGGTGACGGTGGACGGTGATTCGGATGTATGAACCAACACCACAGGACAGGTCGCGACTCGGCGAGATAGTTGAGCTTGCGGTGATAAGCCTCCTATTCGCTCGTCAGTTAGCCGTCGCTGGCCTCGGCGGATCGGTTGTCGCCCTCCCATGGATGGGTTCCACGCTCGCCCTCTCGAGTGGTGTGTCCGCTATCGGCGGAGAGATTCTGGCCGCACTGGCCGTAATGGCGTTCCTGATGGTCACTGTACTCCCCGCCGGATTCCTTGCACTCAATATCATCATGCGACTCGACATGATCGTTCCCGGTGGTGAGTGGATGTGAGTGGGTCGTTCCTCCGCGGACCGCGACTGTGGGCGTTGATCGCTCTCGTCGGCGTCGGTGGGAACCTGCTACTCGTCTATCTCGCCAGCGAGAGTTTCTTTGCGACGGCAAACGCGGTCGTGGTTGCGCTCGTTGCCTTCGCGATCGGGATGAACCGTGACGCGTGGGCGGCGGACTGATTCTTTCGCCGGTCGCATTACCTTTCACTCCCACGCCCCTACGGCCGACCATGACCGACGTTCGCACCTACGGCTGTCCGTCCCCCGACTGCTCGTACACAGCCGGCGGGTCTGCCGAGCTACTCGAGCACGTCAACACCGAGCATTCTGGCGAGTATAAACGCGAAGACTGGCCGGATACTCCTGCTGGACGAGCTGGACGAGCAGAAGACGACGAGGAATAGCGGCCAGACGCGACAGTCGGGACTCCGTGGTCGTAGTTCCATCGGCACGAAAGGGGGGGGTAGTGCGAGTACCGTGGGTCCCTGTTGTCCCAGGTCGGCCGGTCGCACACGGCCGGCCGTGTGGGGAGTCCATGGCCCGCGTCATATCGCTTCGGGCGCGAATCAGTGGGTGAGAGTGGCTATTCCTCGCCCGAAACTCGCTCTCGAAAGTTTTCCGCGGTTCCGTTGAACTCTGGCACCTCCGCACCGTCGATCTCGAGTGATTCGAACATCCCTTTCAACGCGGGCAAGTGCGATGCGGGAAACTCGTAGGTCGTTCCGTCCGAGACGGTGACCTCGAGCGTGTCCTCCGCGGCGGCTTCGAACTCGGTAATATCGTCGCTCATCGGTCAGTCCTCCCGAAACCGCTCGAGCGTCAGTGGGCCGTCGATCGCCACGTCCCGATCGGCCAGCATGAGCGGGCCGCCTTCGAGGAACTGTCGCGCAGCGCCGAACGCGTTCCATCGGAGCGCGCCTTTCGGAAGGACCTGGTAACCCTCGCCGTCGGCTTCGACGAACAAATCCCACCCCGACGGCGTTTTGACACAGGTGAGGCGAACCTCCGTCTCGGGATGCACCCAGTCGGTGCGGTTGTACGCTCGATATGAGAGTCGCCAGCCGTCGGGTGCGCTCGCATCGAAGATCGGGACGTGCTCACAGAGGCGGCCGAACCACCCCTCGTAGGACGGCCCGTACTCGAGTGTCGTGCTCATACCAGAACAGTCTCTTTCAACTAGGAAAAGCGTGCCGCCGACAGGCCGTTACTCCCCACTAAACCCGACGTTTGCCCGCCACCACTGTTCGAATCCATCGGTGTCAACGCGCTCTGTGAGAAAGTCCTGTGCCCCAATCACGCCGGCCGGCGGGTCGGAATAGGCGTATCCCCAGTGACCGCCCGAGAGTTCGATTCGGTGCCAGCCCGTCTCGTCGGCCACCTGATTGTACACCTCGAGTTCGACCTGTGGAAACGGCATCGGGCCGCGTTTTCGAACGAACGCGGTTTCGATCGCCGAGTGAGCGTCTCGAAGGTCGTCGATCCACTCGGGTTGGGCGTCGGCAGCGGTCGCGTCGGGATAGTGCTCCTCGAGCCGGTCGAGAAGGTCGGCGGCGTCGGTTGGCATACCGTGTCGTGTGTGCGGCGTCAGTATAGGCGTTATGCACACCACCGATTCCTTCGTTTTCGCTAGTCTCGGGTGTCCGAGCGTCCCGCCTGTCGGGGATAGGCTTTTACATATGTTTCCTGTAGCATATGCATAGGATTCGGGCCGCTCGCACACACGAGACGGCCGGAATCGGAGAGAAAGACATGAGCACGGAATCGAAGCGAACCGGCGGCGTACAGCGACACACCGACGGCCCGACGCTGGCCGACTGTGGGGACGGCGAGGTCCTCTGGTGTCGAGACAGTGAGTCGGGCCTCGAGTGGTATTTCGAGTCCCGCGACGGGCAGGCGGTCAGATACCACGAACTGTTCGACTTCGAAGCGAGCGTCGTGCTCCGCGGGCAGGTCGATCTGATTTGCTCGCACTCGTGCGTTGACGTGGACGTGGTCCGGCGCTGGGAACTCGAGCGGGAGCGGGGTGGGGTATGAGTCTACACGAGTGTCCCCGCTGTGGGAATGAAATCGCGACGAACGATACGACGGCAGGCGCGTTCAATCTCCCGCCGACGCTGCACTGCATCCACGGGGAGGAAGCCGTCGAAATGGAGGTCGTCTCCGAAGCGGATCTACTCGAGGAGGCGGTCGTGCATGAGTAGCGAATCTGTCGAAATCGAGCGCCTATCCCAATTCGGGGACCGTCTCGCTGGAGCGGTCGCAACGATGGACGGCGAAGCCGGTGAACTCGCCGCTCGCCGGCCACACCCGGACGCACACCTCTACGATATCGAAGAAGGCCTTCGATTCCGGGCGGGCGAACTCGACAGTTGGCTACAGGGGGCGTACTACCGATGAGTAACGACTACGACCACCCCGAGCACGTCGAACAGGATCAAATCGAGGTTCACTGGATGCACCCGCGCACGCAACTCGAGAATCCGGTGCTCCAGGTGTGGCCGAATCCGACACGAGAGGAATGGGCGGCCGAAGTGATCGACGACGAGACCGCCGTGGTCGTCTGTCGGACCGTCCTCTGGAAAGACAGCGACGGCGAGATTCAGAAATACGCCGAACGGGTCGGCCCGCTCGAGGAGATCCCGGCCTACGTCGAACGGGCGTTGCTCGAGTACGATTCGGAGTACGGCCCCGTCGAACACGTCGTGAATCCAGTCCGCGAGAGTGACGCGGACGTGCCGGCCGATCCGCGAGTGACGCTGGCCGACTACTTCGATGCGAGCGAGGAGAGTGGTTCTGTGTGAGTAGGTCCGAAACCGATCGGTGGAAAGCAGGCGGTGAACCGCTCCCGACGAGCGCCGTCAGAACGGACACGGGAGAGTGCGCCTACAACGACTGTGAGAACGGGGCCGACTACCTCGTCAAAGCCGAGACCACCGACGGCGTCACTGTGAAAACGAGGGTCTGCCAGTCCTGTAGTGACGAGCATCGGATTTGGGCCGAACGATACCTGCCGCCGGAATCGGAGGGCGAGTAAGATGTCTACCCAACACAAAGCGACGACCCACCGCGACCGTGAGACGACCGGCGAGGCGATGGACCGGGTGACGTTTCGGGAAACCGAGTCCCAACTCGAGCGCGTCGACGCCCTGGTCGACGACGGTCAGTTCCCGAATCGAAGCGAAGCGATCCGCGCGGCGCTGGCACAGCTCGTGTCTGAGGAAACGCGGGGTGAGAACGATGGGTGACCGGAAAGAGTTCGTCCGTATCGGCGACCTATTCCCACAGACCGACCCCGACGAGTGCCGTGTCTGTGGCGAGGCCGTCCAACCGCCGCTCCGAAAGTACTGTAGCGAGTACTGCAAGACGGTCGCGACGAACGTGCAGAAGCTCTTTTCGTGGTCGTTCCTCCGGCGCTACGTCGCCCACCGCGACGGCGAGTGTGTCCGGTGTGGGACCGGCGGCACCGACTACGAGATCGACCATATCGTGCCCGTCTCGAAAGGCGGCCACCCGTTCGATCCCGACAACCTGCAACGCCTCTGCGAGCGCTGTCACGGCGTGAAAGGACTTTCAGAGGAGGACTATCGCGAGGACGGTACCGGCGGCGTGCGGCTGTTCGCCGGCTACTCGAACGCGCAACTGACGATGGACGATTTCGATGGCGACCCGGAGGACGTGTCTCTGGATATGCAATTTGCCGGCGGTGAGAACGATGCCTGAGTTCGAGGACTATTTCACTGAAAGCGAGGCGTCCCGCGAGGGCTATCTCTGGAAGTACCACGATCGCCACGGCCGCCCGCAACTGACGTACAACCCGGATACCGTCGCGTTTCGGCGTGACGTGTTCGGCTACGAGTATACGATTATCAGCGGATTCGAGCGTGAGTCGGAATGAAACAAGAACGGCATATCTGTGACCGGTGTGGTGCGAAACAAGACTGGGACCGGCCAAATGCGTCCGGGTGGCAGTTCGTCGATCCTGAAGATGGTGTGCACATCTACACGCGGTATTTCGGAACACTCGACCTCTGTCCCGATTGTGCGCGAGGGTTCGAACAGTGGTTCATCGGCGGCGCGGCGAGCGGGCTGTTCGAATACCAGGACGACTACGACCCGGAGCGATCGACGCACCAATGGCCCGAAGAGCGTGATTCCGAATGACCTACCAGAACCTCAATCGGAAGCCCACCACGGCCCGCCAGCGTCTCGTCGAATCCTCCGGCACACCGTTCGCGCCGAGTGCGGAGGTCCGCCCGGTCGTCGCCGTGATGGACGGCCGCAAGCGCAACGACGAGATCGAACCCGCCCACTGGCGACTCGCGCTCGAGGCCGCGTCGGTGGCCGTCTACTTCGAGATACCCGCCGACTGCGAGTGGTGGCTCGCCTACGATTCCGAAGCCGACGAGCGTCCGTTCTGTCGGTGGACCACCTATCCGAGTGGCGGGTGGGATCTCACACGCGTCTCGGCGGACGTGCTCGAGTACACGATCGGCGAGGTCGAAGGGCACACCCACGATATCTACCGGTCGCGAGTGGTTCGGATTGAGGATGCGCCGGAGTTCGTTCGGCGAGAGGTCGGTCGCAGTGAGTAACCGCTGGACGCTCGGTATCCTCGCACTCTGTCTCACGACCGGGCTCGCCCACGGCCTGCTGGTCTCGTGGCTCGAAGACACCGGTCGCGACGACCTCCGCGAGCGCCTGCCGTGGTGACCACCCGCGATATCCGATAGCTCTTTGCTGTCCGTCAGTCTACAGGATAGCGGCGCGCTCGAGGCTCGCGCGTCGCGGTCGGCCAGCGGGTCGGCCCTTTAGAGGAGAGGGGTGTGGTCGGGGTTGTTCTACTCGTCCGTTGTGTGGTATCTATCTGTCTCACTCAACATCGGGCCAATGGAGCCCCGGTTTTGTGACCTTCACCTCTTTCGGGAGTGTCGAGACTTTGTACCCAGCCTCTCGGCACGCGGACGCGATCTCGTCCGAATATCTGTCTTCGTATTCGTCGAGTTCGATGTGATACCAGCGGTTCGACGGTCGGAAGTCCGGTCTCGCGGATTCGTGGAGTATCTCGCGGGCTATACTACGGATGTGGGCCATGTTCTCGCTCGGGATTGCAGTCATTGGTCTGAGTCAGTCGGTTCATTGTTCTTGCCTTTACAATTCGGGCACGTCGGTCGGTCCGAGTCCCCCTCATACCACCAGACGTTTCCACACTCGTTGCACTGACGGCGCTCTCGCTCTGGTGGCTGGCGTGGGTCGTGTCCTGTCCGCTCGAGGTGGTCCATCGGCGTTTCCCTCTCGTCGGGCAGCTCGCGAACTTGAGTCTCTCCGCGCTCAAGGAGGTACGTCGACTCGCCGCACGTATTGCACGTAAGTTCCTTCATGGGTTTAGAGTCCGATACCGAGTTCTTCGAGGTCAACGTCACCGTCGGAATCGCCTTCCGAATCGTCTTCAGCCGTCTCGTCGCCCGTCGATTCAACAGTACCGATTTGGATTTCGATTTCGCCCGACGGTCGCTTGATCGTCACGGTGAGTCCATCACCGTCACGAACTACCTCCGTTCCCCGGATCTTCGTGCCCGAGACCGTGACCGTGTCTTCGGAGAGGTTGACGTACACGTCCGTCGTAGACGTGAACAGGCCGTTGATGTATAGTCGGTCGTTGCCGCGTTTGGTCCACCGAGACGACGTAACGCCGTCCAGTTCCTTTTCGGAATCGCCGTGGGTTTTCGTCGCCGATTCAACGGTGAATGTGTGTTGGGTCTGCATTGTGTTTCTCCCTCTATGTCTACCTGTAGACACCCACCCTAATAAGTCTGTCTATGGGTAGACAATGGTGGTCGGCCAGCGGGTCGGCCTTTGGACTAAGCGCGACTAAGTTGGTTTCTGGTGGCTCTTTCGGCGATAGCAAGCCGTCTCGAGAGTGTTTCTGGCGGGTATATACGGACCCCCGCCACCCTTAAGAGAGATTCTCCCGCGAGTCGAATTGCATGATAAAGATAGTACTCGGAATTGGCGTGACGGCGATCGGCGGTGCGCTCAGTTACGGTATCGTTTCCGCAGTCAAGCGCATGGCGAACGCGCTCGAGGACGAGGGTGACGACGGCGACGGTCCCGAAGGTGGTATGGAAGTTATCGAGTGGTAGCACGGTCGGCCAGCGGGTCGGCCTTTAGAGGAGAGTTGTGGTCAGGGATTCTACAATCGACGCGTGTACTCGAGTGTCGCAACCAATGAGACGGCAGCAACCGAAACGCCGATTATCGAGACTGTCGGTTCCCCGATGCCGAGTAGCCGTTCACTCGCGTATGCGGCCCCGAGTCCGGCAAGGGCCCACCAGATTCGGAATATGATCGACAGTGCGAACTCGCCGTAGTACTCGAGTACGCCCGGCGTGCTTGTCCCTGTTTCTCGGTCGTTGCTCCAGTAGTTCGGTCGTCGTTCTGGTTGTTGTTTCATGGTCTTAGGATGTATCGGGACCGATGAACAGCGCACGGACGAGTGTCGCCGCGAGGATCGCCGCGGCGACGGTTACAACGATCATCGCGAGTAGGACGGCCGCTTTCAGGCCGTGGCCCCACCACGGCGTATACGTCCCGATACCGCCTGTTGGTCGTGTGATGAACCGACCGACCGGCGGGAAGACGACCCACGCGAAGCCGAACAGGGCCGTGGTTCCGACGGCTATCCCGGCCGCAGCCTCGAGCCCGCTTACGGCGGCCCGGTAGATCGGTGAGTGGTCGCTCATTCGTCCATCACGCGCCGAAGGCACGCCCGTTGTCGTTCCGTCCCGCCGCGAATCCCCCAGAGCCCGAATAGCATCGCTGCCGCACAGAGGAGGAGTCCGCCGACGAACAACACGAGTACCAGCAGCGCGAACAGACTCGAGAGGTCGGTCGGCGTGGTCGTGATTCGAGCGGTCAGTTCGGGAATCCCACCGATTCGATACATACCCAGCGCCCCGGCGATTACGGCCACCGATCCGATTAGCAGCGGGATGTACGACAGGACCTGAAAGCGCTGGAACGTCTCGAGACTGCTGAGGTCGTCAAGTTCGCTCATTGGTCTATCTCCGGGTGGAACCACTGGTCAGGGAGCGACGCCGTCGGGTAGCCGACCGCGCACGAGCATTCCCACCGGTACGGTTGTGGGTCGTCGGCGATCGTCACCGAAACCGGCGTCTCGCACTCCGTGCAGTACACAGGATCATACTTGAACGCCTCTCGGATTGTTTCAGGGGCAGTCATTGATTCCCCGGAGTGGACTGTTCGGTGTCCGACCGGAGTGTGCGGAGATAGTCCGTTCTTCGTGGGTCGAACGATGCACCACAATCGTCGTTCTTGCAATAATACAAATCGTCGTGTATCGTTCCGTGGCCGCCAGTTTTCCCACACTCTGGACACTCTATTTCGTCATATGGCGGTATCTCGTATGGTGCGACGTGCTCGTAACAGGACGCCATGTGTGGGAGTGGTTCGGCTTCGCACCCCCACGTAGCACACTGTTCAGACGTGTTTTCTGGGCACGGAACCTCCGTCCCACACTGTCCGCATTCAGGGCCGTCGTCACCTTCGACTATCTCGGAGTGTAGACAACCGGACATTTATCGCTCACCCTGCGGGCCGTGTCCCATCTGTTCGCGTTTCTCCTTCGATCCGCACGGACCGCATAGCGAGTGGTGGCCATTCGGGATAGGTGTCTCGCAGCGCTCGCAGCGTTCAGTCTCGTCTGCTTTGGTTTCGTTCATATCTAAAATCTCAATTTCATTCGTACTAGTTGTTTCCCCGACAGCCGCCCTACGCGCCCGATTCGGCCAACACCTCCCCCTCGTACAACACCCGAACCCCACTCCCCGAGACCGTCCGCGAGTCGCCTTTGTCCACGCGCCCACTGTCGGCCCACACCTGCGACCCGCCGTCGGTTTCGATGGTCACCGAGTCGGCGTCGAGCGCGTCGCCCCCGTCGTGGGTGATGGTCGTGAGTCCGCGGGTCTGTGAGAACGAAAAGGCCACGTCGGGCGTGTCTTGGGTTTGTGGGTCCGTCTCGAGTACCTGGTCGGCACTCGGGGGTTGCATATCGAGCGTGAACGCGGCGATCGTGGCCGCGAGGATAACTGTTAGTCCGATGAGTAATACGACGCCGATAATGGGCGCTACGGCCCGGTCTGTGTCTGTTGCCATTTTGAGTCGGGCGGCTTTCGCCGCTCGAATTAGCGTTCGGACTGTTGGTACTTCAATGTATCCAATATCTGTATCCAGTATCCAGATGCAGTATCAATAGCCGCAAAACGGATTCGTGGTCTGGATTCAGAACTCGTCAGACTCGAGGAATTGGTCGCGGCCGTCCTTGCCCGCCTGAATTACGCTCTCATCGACTTCTTTCAGTCCGACCCGAACCAACAGTCGGAGCGTGGCCGCCCGCGTGTCCGTGTCCTCGTCGTCGCGATTTAGCTCGTCGGCTGCCGCTTCGCCTACGTCGGCGAGTCGGCCCGAGTCCTCGAGCCCGTGGAACAGCGCCGCCAGATTCTCGTCTCGAAGCGTGAGATTCGACGAGATATCGTTGTCGTCGAGTTGTTCGTAGGCGTCGGCCACGGCGTCCTCGAGCGAGGGTGTGTCGTCGTCAGTGTCTTCTTTTTCGACGGCCGCCTCTGTCTGGGAGTGGCCGCCTTCGGTTTCGTTCTTGTGCTGATCGATAATCTCGTCAGGGTCCATATCGGACTCGGTCATTGTTGAAGTCGGGAAAGGAGGTCGTTGGTCAGTTCCTGGTACGCCTTTCGAGCGCGTCGGCCCGTGTTGTATAGTTCGTCGTCTTCGAACGCGAACAGCGTTCGGCCGTCGGATTGTCCGTCGGCGATATTCGCGGATTCGGCCACTCCCGCGCCAGAGATTTCTGGGTAGTCGGCCTCGAGTTGCTCGACGAACTCACTCGAGAGGTTTGTCGTTCGGTCGACCATCGTCGCGAATACGAGCTGCAACGTCGGTTGAGCGTCGTGGTCCTTGTCGGCGGCGACCGTCGCGAGTTCGCCCTCAAGGTTCTCGAGTTGGGAGAGTTCGAACGCGCCGGGTTTCAGCGGTGCGATTACGTTCTCGGCGGCGTGGAGTCCGTTGATCGTGATATTGTCCTCCTTGCCCGGCAGGTCGAACAGCACCATATCATACCGCGGTGCGATCTCGTCTTTGACGAACGCCTCGAGTCGGTCGTATCGATCCTCCCGCGGAACGTTCGCGAGGTTATTGTCCTCCGCGGCGAGTCCGTCGTCGGCCGGGATGAGGTCGACGCCCTCCTCGGTCTCGTAGACCATTCGGTCCATGAGTCCGTCGGCGCTGTCCCGAAGTAGCTCCCACTTGTCGCTAAAGACGATCGACACGGGAACGTCCGGGTCGGCGACTTCCTCGGCGAGTCCGAACTGTGTCGCGAGGTCGTTCTGCGTGCCCGCCAGATCGATGAGGACAGTCTCGAGGCCGTGGTCCTGATAGGCCGCGACGCCCATGTGACCGGTGCTCGTCGTCTTTGCAATCCCGCCTTTCGGACAGTACGTCGCAGCGGAAAGGATATCGTCAC